>CAZHIK010000828.1:0-4456 GCA_964532635.1 uncultured Enterobacterales bacterium | reverse complement strand
CGGGCGAAGCGGGTGGGCACGTAGCCGAGGGCGATGTTGGTGCCGAAGGTGGGGGAGCGGGTGCCCGAGGTGACCTCGCCTACCACCTGGCCGTCCCGCAGGATGGGCATGTGGGGGCGGGCGATACGCCCCTGGACCTCGAGGCACACCAGGCGGCGCTTGGGACGCTCGGCCTTCTGGGCCTCGATGATGTCCTGGCCGATGAAGCGCACCGGCTTTCCGAGCTTGACGGTCCAGGCCAGGGCGGCCTCGAGGGGGGTGGTGTCGTCGGTGATGTCGTTGCCGTAGAGGCACATCTTGGCCTCGAGGCGCAGGGTGTCGCGGGCGCCGAGGCCGATGGGAGCGATGTCGAACTCTTCACCAGCCTGCACCACGGCCGGCCAGACGGCCTGGGCGCCCGACGCGGGCAGGTAGATCTCGAAGCCGTCTTCGCCGGTGTAGCCGGTGCGGGAGACGATACAGCCGGGGATGCCGTTCACCGTGGCGATGATGAAGTGGTAGTAGGCGACGGTGTCGAGGTCCACGTCCACGAGCTTCTGGACCACGGCCTGGGCGTGGCGGCCCTGGATGGCCAGCTGACCCCACTGGGGGGACTCGTTCACGAAGGTGGCGCCATCCGGGCAGGGATTGTTCTGCACCATCCAGGCGAAGTCCTTGTCGATGTTGGCGGCGTTGACCACCAGGAAGAACTCCTGCTCACCCACGCGGTAGACCAGCAGGTCATCGACGATGCCGCCGTGGTGGTTGCACATGGGGGTGTACAGCGCCTGGCCGAGGGCCAGGGCGCCGGCGTCGTTGGTGATCAAGCCCTGGACCGCCTCGAGGGCCTGGGGGCCCGTGCAGCGGATCTCGCCCATGTGGCTGACGTCGAACAGGCCGACCCCGGTGCGAACCCGCGCGTGCTCCTTGTTGATGCCCTCGAACTTCACGGGCATCTCCCAGCCGCCGAAGTCGATGAGCTTGCCGCCGTGGGCGACGTGGAACTCGAAGAACGGGGTGCGCTTCAGGGTCATCGATACCTCGCGGAAGGGAAGGAGCGGGGCGGACACACCCACCCGAAAGGCGCGCTTCCTAACCCAAAGGCCAGCGCCTCGGCTCACGAATTCGCAGGATGCTGAGGAGGCTCAGCGTTGCTCAGCGGGCGAGCCTGCGCTCCGCCGACTCCACGGTGTTGGCCATGAGCATCGCGATGGTCATGGGGCCCACGCCGCCGGGCACCGGGGTGACCCAGCCGGCGGCGTCGAGCTCGGGGCCGGCGCCCACGTCGCCCGCCAGGCTGCCATCGTCCAGCCGGTTCACACCCACGTCGATCACCGCGGCTCCCGGCTTGATCCAGGCCGCCGGGACGGCGTCGGGCTTGCCGACGGCCACCACCACCACGTCGGCCTCACGCACGCGGGCTTCGAGGTCGCGGGTGCGGCTGTGGCACACGGTGACGGTGGCGTTGGCCTTGTCGAGCAGCAGCGACACCGGCCGACCGACGATGGTGGAACGGCCGACCACGACCGCCCGGGCGCCCGACAGCGGCACCCGATGCTCCGAGAGAAGCTCCATGATGCCCCGGGGGGTGCAGGCCACGAAGCGGGGCCGCCCCTGGGCCAGCAGGCCCATGTTCCAGGGGTGGAACCCATCGACGTCCTTGGCGGGATCGATGCGGTCCAGCACGCGCTCGCGGTCCATGTGGGGAGGCAGGGGGACCTGGACCAGGATGCCGTCGATGTCGGGATCGGCGTTGAGCCGGTCCACCAAGGCGAGCAACTCGGCCTCGGGGGTGTCCTCGGGCAGATCGTGCTGCACGTGGTGGAGCCCAAGGCGCGCGGCCACCTTGCCCTTACGGCCCACGTAGACCTGGCTGGCGGGATCGGAGCCCACCAACACCACCGCGAGCCCGGGAGGGCGAGGGAGGGCGGCGATGCGCGGACGCAGCGCGACATTGCGCGCCCGGGCGAGGGCGCGACCGTTCATGCTGATGGCCATGGGATCCCCTGGGCTACTTGGCGGCGGCCTTGGCCTTGGACTCTTCCTTGGCGGTGGGCTTCACTGTGGAGCCTCCGCCGCTGCTGCTACGGCCGCCGAGGCCATAGCCGTCCTTGTACCAGCCAGAGCCCTCGAGCCGGAAGCTGGTGCGCGAGATCAGCTTGCGCACGGCACCCTGGCCACAGGAGGGGCAGGCTTCGGGAGGTGCCGCACCGATGCGCTGGATCATCTCGAAGGTGTGTTCGCAGCTTTCACAACCGTACTCGTAGATCGGCATGTGGCCTCCAAACCGGCCCCTTTTGTAAGCACTTCGGCACTGCTGGCAAGGGTGCCGGAGCGTTATGACGCCGCACCATGAGCCCTGCCAGTCCACCACCCTCTCAGCCCGTCGCCCCCTCCCTGGTCGACCGGATCGCTGGGCGACGGCTGGTGGTGGTCACCGGCAAAGGCGGCACGGGCAAGAGCACCGTGGCGGCAGCCGTCGGCCTGGCTGCCGCACGCCGTGGGCTGCGCACCCTGCTGATCGAGACCGGAGGTGCCGAGGGTCTGGCGCGCCTGCTGGGCCACCACAGGGCCCGCTACCGCACCCTCCCGATCGCCGATGGCCTGCACCTGCTGTCCATGAACGCCCACGAGGCCCTCGAGGACTACGCGGTGCGCCAGCTCAAGCTGCGCTCGCTGTACCGGCTGGTCTTCCGCAATCGCGTCATCGGGCCCTTCATGGACACCGTGCCTGGCCTGCCGGACATCATCCAGCTGGGCAAGGTCTGGGATCTGGAGCAGGAGCAGTCCCATGACCAGCCGTTCTGGGACCTGCTGGTGCTGGACGCCCCGGCCACCGGCCACGGGCTGACCATGCTCGGCGCTCCCCAGGCCATGATGGACGTGACCCGCAGCGGTCCCTTCCACGCCAACGCCGAGCGGGTGCACGACCTGATCTCGGACCCGGCGAAGACCGCCATCGTGCTCACCACCCTGCCCGAGCCACTGCCCGTCAACGAGCTGCTGCAGCTGTACCGCGGCCTGGGCCCGGCCCAGGCCCAGGTGGTCGCCTGCGTGGTCAACCAGCTCGAGCTGTCTCCCTTCGCCCCCCTGGACAGCTGGGAGCGGGCCCGCCCAGCCCTGCGGGTCCACGACGCCCCCGGCTGGGCCGAGCAGGTGGCGCTCACGGATCACTGGGTGGGCACCATCCGCCGCCAGCAGGGCGCGGTCGAGCGCCTCGCCGAAGCGCTCCCCGCGCCGATGATCGAGCTGCCCTACCGCTACTCCCGGCGGCTGGAGCTGTGGGACCTCCAGGCGCTGGCCGAGCGCTTCGACGGCTCTGGGGAGGTGGCGCCGTGACCCGGGTGCTGGTCTGCTGCGGCGCAGGCGGGGTGGGCAAGACCACCCTGAGCGCAGCGCTGGCTGTGCGCCTGGCCCTCGAGGGCCGGCGGGTGGCGGTCCTGACCATCGATCCCGCCCGGCGACTGGCCGACAGCCTGGGCCTGCACGAGCTGGGCGACCAGCCGCAGCGCATCCGCCTGGCCACCGACTGCGACGCCGACGAAGGCTGCCTGCACGCGCTGGTCTTGGACGTCCAGGCCACCTTCGATCGGCTGGTGCGCCGCTCGGCGGGCACGCAGGCCGCAGCCGAGCGCATCCTGGCCAACCGCTACTACCGATTCGCGACTACCCGACTCACCGGTACCCACGAGTACATGGCCATGGAGCGGCTGCAGGAGTTGGTGGAGAGCGAGCTGTACGACGCGGTGGTGCTGGACACCCCACCCACACGCCACGCCCTGGACTTCATCACCGCCCCCGATCGCTTGGCGCGCTTCCTGGACCGCCGCGTGCTCAAGGTGCTGTCCCTGCCCCGCACGGTCCAGGGCATGGAGCGCCTCCAGCAGCGCAGCGGGCTGGTGGTGTCCGTGCTCGATCGGCTGGTGGGATCTGCCACCATCCGGGAGATCGCCGAGTTCGTCTCCTTCCTCGAAGAACTCACCGACGCCATCGCTCCGAGGGTCCAGACCGTGCGAGAGCAGCTGCAGGCCGCGCGCTTCTACCTGGTCACCACCCCGGTCCCCGCCGCGCAGCTCGAGGCCTTGGAGTTCCTGCAGGAGCTGCTCGAGCGCAACCTGCCCTTCCACGGCTACCTGGTGAACCGCTGCTCTCCGCGCCCATCGACCGAACGTGCCGCCGCACCCCCGGCGACCGACGCCCCCGCAGGCCTGGACACCGCGACCTGGCAGCAGATCCTGGGAGCGGTGACGGCGAGCCACGAGCGCTACTCGCGCATGGCCGCCCACGACGACGCCTCCCTGGAGCAGCTTCGGCGCGCTACGGGTCCGGACGCGAGCCTGTGGACCATACCCACCCTCAGCGACGAGGCCGCGGACCTGGCGGCTCTGCAGCAGCTCGGCCGCTACCTGCCGGGGCTGGACCACCAAGAGTGAGCTGGGCTAGTTTTTCGACGCAGGGAAAGAGACCGGGTCGAATG
>CAZHIK010000827.1:0-4464 GCA_964532635.1 uncultured Enterobacterales bacterium | reverse complement strand
GTCGATGATGGCCTGGATGGCCAGGGGGGCGGTGTCCTGGGCGTTGAAGACGTCCACCAGCAGGCCGTACACGAAGTCTTCCACGGCCTTGGCCATGCGGGCGCGCACCTCGGGAGGCTGGCGCAGGATCTTGTTCTCGAAGGGCTTGTTGACCTTCTTGACGTTGCCGCCCTTCCAGCCGTTGTCGGCCGCGACGGCCATCATCTCGGCCCACAGCGCCTCGGTGACGCCAGCGCCCTCGACCTTGGCGAAGCCGCCGTCTTCGGCGAGCACGGCGTTGCCGTAGTCGTTGACCCGCACACCCCAGGAGATCATCTGCAGGGCGGTGGCCACATTCGCCTTGGTGGTGGCGGTGGTGGCGGCGATGGTGCGCAGCCGCTCGGAGCTGTTGCCCGAGGTGCCGTGCTGGGCGCCGGAGATCTCGTAGGGGGCCAGGGCCTGGTGGATCTCCTGGGTGAGGTCCACCTGGATGCCGTGGTCCGAGGTCTGGATGCCGTGGGCGGTGCCGTTGTTCAGCGCGATCCAGTCCGGGAAGATGCCGTGGGCGTTCAGACCCTTGATGAGGAACAGGGCCTCTTCGGCGGTGGACATACCCTGCTTGCCCTTGATCTCGCCCACTTCGGTCTCGAGGCCGGCCCAGGCCGGGACGAACCGGGCGAGCTCGAGGCTGGCCAGCAGGTTGTCGTCGTCGGGCAGGTGGGAGGCGTCGATGGCGATGGAGGTGACGCCGGCGTCGAAGAGCGACGGGATCTCGGTGCGGGCGGTCTCGACATCCGCCGGGCCCTTGATGCCGTAGTGGTCGGCGTGGATGGCGATGGGCACCGTGACGCCCAGCTCGTTGGCCAAGGCGTCCACCCGCCGGGCCAGGTTCCAGAAGTCGGTGGCACAGTAGGCGGTGGCGCCGCCCTCGGACTTGGCGATCTCGATGATGACCGCAGCGTTGGCGCGCTGGGCTGCCTTCAGCGTGCCGCGGATGACCAGCAGGTTGCGGCCGTTGGCCGCGATGGTCATGGCCTTGCCCTTGGCGCGCAGGGCACGGTCGATGACCTTGCCGCTGACCAGCAGGGCGCGGCTGTTGGGGAACAGACGCTGGACGTTGGGGGGGCGACCGATCTGGAGGGCCTTGTCGAAGGCGGAGTCAGCCGTCATGACGACCTCGGGGGCTGTGCGGTTGGGTGGGGTGAAGCCGGGGCTGGGAGAGCCTCCGGAGAACCGCGAAGCTTACGCGCTCGCAGCCCCCTGTCAAGGGCGTCACTCAAAAGTGAGACACTAGCGCGCTAGCCGTCGCTCACGCAGCGCACGCTGTGGGTCTCCCCGACGTCGTCGTGGCTGATGCTGGCGTCGCGGAAGTGCAGTACCCAGGCCAGCTCCTCGGTCACGGCCGAGGCGGACCAGAGGGGATCGTCGCAGCCGCCCGTCAGCTGGTTGGACCAGTAGCAGCCGATGCTGCCGCTGGCGTCTTCGCAGCCATCGCACGCTGTGGTGAGGCAGCCCACATCCGCGCACTCGCCCGTGACCTCGCAGTCGCCTTCGGTGGAGGTGTCCTCGCAGCCGTTCACCAGGCAGCGCAGCTCGCCGATGTCGGGCAGGCGCCAGTCGAGCCCGCCCAGCTCGAGGGACTCGCAGTAGCCCGGGGCGTCGAGCCACAGCCTGGCGGGGCCCAGCTCCTGCTGCCACGTCAGGCCGCAGCTGGTATCGCGCCAGGTGCCTTCTGGAGCATCGGGGGGGGCGGTGTCGCTGGCCTTGCCACAGGCCAGGATCAGGACCAGGTGCAGCGCGGCGACGCCGAGCAGAGCGGGATGGGAAGCGCGCATGGGGACTCCCGGGCCGGGGCTCACCAGAGCTGAGCCAGGTTCGACAGGAAGCGGACGTTGTCGTGACCACCGTCGCTCCAGCGGGACACGTCGGACAGCAGGTTGCCGTCGCCCACCAATACCAGCCAGCCCGCGCCAGCAGCCGCGGCCACTGCGACGCAGTGGTCGCCGGCCTCGAGCAGGCAGGTCTCCTCGCCGCGCTCGATGTCGGTGGAGACATCGAGCCCGATGCTGGTGATGTCGGCGGTGAGCTGGTGCTCGCCCCAGGGTGATGCCGGGCCGTCGAGGGCTTCGCCGGTGGTGTACATGGTGCCGCCCAGGTCCCAGACCAGGGCGTTGAGCACCTCGTCGTTGAGCAGGCTGCCGGGCTCGGACTCCACCACCACGCCGCCGCCGGCGTTCATCACGGTGAGCAAAGCGGCCCGCTCTTCGGCGCTGAACTCGACGCTCGAGTCTCGCGCCCCTGGGGCCGTGAGGATCACCAGGCGGTAGCCGTCGAAGCTGTCGGGCCAGGTGCCCGTGTGCTCGACGGCCAGACCGGCCCCCTCGAGCCAGGCGCTGGACTCGGTGTGGGTCATGGAGCCTTCGATGCCCGTGGGCTCGATGCCTCCGTGGCCGTAGTAGATGAGCACGGTGTCGCGCCCGCTCAGGATGCCGGTGTCGCTGTCGACCGGGGGAAGGTCGGTGGCGGCGGTGTCGCCGCCACGGCGGCTGCCGCCGGCCAGGGTCAGCAGGAAGGCCGCGACCAGCGCGCTCACCAGGCAGCGACGCATGAGGTGCTCCGTCCGAGGGGGATGGCCAGCGTAGCACGCGAGATCCCGAGCGCGTGGCCCTCCGTGCGCCCTGGACAGGACTTTGGCAGGCGGGCGCTCGGCGTTGAGGGCTGGCGAGGGGACCGAAAGCCGATCGGGTGGCGCGGATCTTGCGGTAACATAGCAGGCGTCGCACACGACCCGCGCACCGTTCGCTCTGCGAGCGGGTTCGCGGCTGCCCTCGTTTCCAGGGAAAGCCCCATGCTCCGTGCACTTCCTGCTCGATTCAGCGCCTCCTCACGCATGCGCGCGCCCTTCGCGCGCGCGACCTCTGCGTCCCACCCTGCGACACGCGCGCCCCTATGGGGCGCGGCCTGCCTGGCCGCGGGCTTGCTGGCCGCTCCCGCCACCGCCCTGGCCGAGGGTTCCGCGGATCTGGGCAGCTACCAGCAGCTCATCGCCGGCTCCGAGATGTTCGTGGACATCCTCGACGCCACCGTCGAGGAGGTGGTGTGGACAGGCACCGGCGACCTGTACGTCTACTCCATCTCGGGCGCCCTGCTCGACGTGCTGAGTTCCGGCGACACCTTCACCCCCTCCAGCACCACCACCTACCAGCTCATCGTGCAGTCCGATCAGGACTTCACAGGCTGGGACGTCGAGGTCACCAACGCCATTGACCTGGGCGGGCGGCTGTGGTTCTACGTGATCGAGATCGACGCCACCAACTTCACGGAAGACTTCGAGACCGACGCGTCGCTGTACGTGGTCCCCGAGGGCGGTTCCACGGGCCACTACCCGGTGGTCGAGATCGACCTCGAGGGTTGGGCGGGCTTCAACTACTACCTGGGGGCGGCGGAAGCGGGCTTCAACGAGCACGCCCGAGCCGAGACCACGCCCACCTACGCGGTCGAGGTGGACATGGCGGTCTACTTCAACGCCCCCTCCATCGCGACCTACTCCTACGTCACCCCAAACCTGCTCGACGCCTGGTTCGACGGCGGCTCCAGCTCCACCAGCTCGGCGGATGCCTGCGAGTCCTACGATCCCACCGCGGGCACCGAGGCGGGCTTCTACATCCAGACCGACGGCTACGGCACGGGCCACGTGGTCTGCGACCTCGACGGCGACGGCGTCTACGACCACACCAGCGACGACGATCTCCACCTGCTCGACGAGGTGGGGCCGGTCACCAACATCATCAGCTGGGACGGCCTGGACCACAACGACAACGTGGTGCCCAACGGCAGCTACCAGTGCGAGGTGTGGGTCGCCGTGGGCGAGGCCCACTGGCTGCACATGGACGCCGAGACCTCCTACGAAGGCCTGCGCCTGTTCGAGCTCGACAGCCCCCGCAGCGGCACCAGCCTGGACATGTACTGGAACGACAGCGAGGTCCAGTACCTGGCCCAGACCATGGCCAGCGGCGCGGTGGGCCTCGAGACCTCGGGTGTGGGCGGTATCGCCTCGGGCACCTACGGCGGTAGCGCCGTGGCCAACACCAACGCCCGCAGCTACGGCGACTGGACCGACGGCGGCAAGGGCGACAACAACGTGCTCGACACCTACGCGTGGATGGACGAGTCCACCCGCATGGTCATCACCGTCGACATCGTGGACGCCACCACCGACAGCGACGGTGACGGGCTGACGGATCTCGAGGAGTGCGACGAGGGCACCGATCCGGACGATCCCGACACCGACGACGACGGCCTGCTCGACGGCGAGGAAGTCGACACCTACGGCACCGACCCGCTGGACGACGACACCGACGACGACGGCCTGCTCGACGGCGAAGAGGTCGACACCTACGGCACCGACCCGCTGGACGACGACAGCGACGACGACGGCCTGCTCGACGGCGAGGAGATCGACGTCTACGGCACCGATCCCAACGA
>CAZHIK010000826.1:0-4491 GCA_964532635.1 uncultured Enterobacterales bacterium | reverse complement strand
GGAGCAGGAGCAGGAGCAGGAGCAGGAGCAGGAGCAGGAGCAGGAGCAGGAGCAGCCGCAGGTGCAGGTGCAGGTGCAGGTGACGGTGAACGACCACTGGGCCGCCGCCTCTGGGGCTGGCCGCCCTTGTAGGCCTGTCGGGCCAGGCTTCGTGCGTTCTTGAGATGGCTCTTCAGAGCCTTACCGAAAGCCGGCGGCAGGGTCACCGACATTTTCGCAGCCTGCACATCGAAAGCGTCATCGAGTACAGGCTCGAAGTCCACTGACACCCGGAGCAGTTTCAGGTGCTCGTCCTTCACCCACAGGCCGCTCCAATCACCAGCCTGGATCAGCCTGTTCGACCGATAGATGTACAAACCCTGCATGTCGTTCCACTGGCCGTCGAACCCAGCTTTTCGATGGGCAGCCGAAGAGGCGAACAGATCCTTCCGCGGAAGGATCCACGGTTGGACCCGGACCGGGCGGTCTCCACCTGCGACAGCCACAGGTTCGTAAAGGGCATCGAGTCTCTTCGTCTCGGCATGGGAGCGAAGGTACGGATCCCACGGATCGACCGAAGAGCCATTGAGCAGAATCTCAAGTGGCCGACCCTCCACCTCACAGGCAAGGAACCGGTGAAAAACCATGCCCAGGTGAAGCGCGAGAGATTGAAGACCGCGACCATGGGCACTATCGTCGCGGCGTCCCTGGCGTCGCCTCGGCGACTCATGGCGAGTCTCCAACTGCTGCCACAGGACGCAAGTGCCTTGGCGCTCGGCCAGATACCGAAGCACGATGTCGGCTTCCCACTCCTCAAGAGCGGGCTCCTGAACCCGCCAGTTCTGTGTGCGCTCAACATGACCCCTGTCCCAGCGAAGCACCTCCAGTCCTGACTCCGCCGTCCTCGACGCGACAGTCAGAACCCTCGCCTGGCTGAGCGACGCGGCTTTGAGGCCGATGCCGTACTTCCCGAGAACTCGAGCTCTCGATCTTCGCCGACCCGCGAACCTCATCGCCTCGACCAGAGTCTCCCTATCCATGCCGTCGCCATCATCGATGATCGCGAGGAACCGCCCTTGGTCCTCGCTCTGCTCGGGGTAGAGGATCTCCACACGGCGCGCTCCAGCCTCGATGGAATTGTCGATCAGATCGGCCACCGCGACGTTCAGGTTGTGCCCAAGGCTCGCAATGACGTTCATCATCCCGTCCGCCTCCGGCGGGACAACAAGGTCGTCCTTCGGAGCGTTCGCTGGCAGCTGATCAGCGGTGTTGCGGGGGACCACAGGGCTTCGCTGCAGTTCACCAAAGAGCTCCTGGTCAAAGTCGGCGAGACGTGGTCCGACTTCACCGACCTCAGAGGGGGAAAGGGCGACCATCCCCTGCTGCACGAGCCGCGTCACCTCCGGGCGGCTCAAGATCCATTTCGCTGTCGGCGTGCTCGAAGCACAGACCTCCAGGAACAGCGTCGCTGGTGTCTCGTCGGTTACGGCCACGCCAACGAACAGGTCACCTGGCTGGACATCGCCAAAACGCTTCGGAGCTACACCACCACCCATCAGTCGCCAGTTCTTCGAAAACCGCTTCAGAACTCGTTCCTCGACGATCAAGTCGCCATCGTCGTCCCGAAACGCGATGTGCAGTGGGATCCTGTCGTCCGATTTAGCCGTCGGAAATAGCCTTTCGATAACTGGAAGATCGAAGTTGATGGCCCGCTGCTTGCTAGTCTCGCGGCCGTTCCTTCGGACTTCGAGAAACCACCCGAGTTCGGACTGCGTCAGGCTTCGGACGACTACAAACTGCATACCTCACCCCGCCGCAACCTGGGTGGACGAAAAGGCCCTCTCCAGCGTGCAGGCCACCTCAGTTGCGATTGCGTCGGCCAGGAGCGGGGGTACAGCGTTTCCGATTTGGCGAAACGCGGGATTCATCGGCGAGTCGAACAGGAACCCGTCAGGGAAGCTCTGTAGCCGTGCCGCCTCTCGGATGGAGATGGTTCGAGTCTGCTCGGAGTCGTAGTGGATGTGCGTATACCCGTCCTTGCCAAGATGGGCCATCAAAGTACGAGCGGGCCGATCAGCGCTCATCTTCCTCCACTTATTCGCGAACTTGCACGGGTCATATGGAGGCACGATCACAGCGACCAAGCGCTGCCACTCCCCGATCTGCTGTGACAACCGAACGACACCGAGTTCGACAACATCATCGAGCATCGCCTCCACATCGCAGGGCAGATGTGTGAACCGTTCTCCTCGTCGTCGCGCCTCCAACATTCGATCTCTGTATCGTCGAAGGACAAACCGCCGTTCCCTGATGGCGCCGAGCCCCTGATGTTCGTCCAGGTCAAGTTCCCGGGGCCTTGGAGGCAACATCGAGACCGGCAGACGCCCGTGGGCATCGCGTGTCCGCCGATGGTGGAACAACTGCCTGAGCAAGCGGTCCTTTGTCGCGAGCAGCTTGCGAAGATCAAGGGAGGTCACTGCACCCATGCTGGTGCGGTGCCGGAGAGCCCACTCCACGGAGTCCCAGGTATCTCGGAGATCGAGCACAACGTGGCTGGCGTCAAGGTAGGCGTCATCCAATCGCGTCCGCAGAGTCTCAAGAGCTTCCGCGTATTCCTTCTTGACTCTCTGCACCTTCTCCACGTCCCCCTTCAGCGCCCACCAAGTCTCAAGGAGTGCGGCGAAATCGGCATCGCCGACCGCTCCACCCCCTCGGAACCGAACAAGAGCCGCATGAAGCCCGCGCGCCGCTTCCGTCTGCTCGGGGAGGGGTACCCCCAGCTCCCGAAGGGCGTCGAGCCTCTCAGTGAGGACAGCGGTGGCTATCTCAAACGCCACATCGTATTCGTCGTCGGGCGCCATCCGCCTGAACAACCGGTAGTCGCGATTGGAGAGGCTCCGCGCCCGGTGGCAGGGCAACGGGCCCTGCCCAGGGTCCACTTCCAGACCCGGCCATGACAGGATGTGCTCCCGCACATACTTGGCCACAAATCGTGCCGGTTGGTATGTGCGCTGGTCGGCAGCAGGCGCGAGGGATGGGAGATCACCTACCGCTTCAGAGGCCGACACGGCGTCAGGAAGAGAGGCATCGGACAAGTGGCCGGGAGCAAGGAAGTGGCTATCGGTGGCTCCCTCAATGAAACCAAGCTGCCCTTCGCGGTGTAGCCTACGGGCGAATGCCCTTGTCTGCTTGTAGCCGCTCGGGGGGTCAGGAATATTGTGGGTGGGACATGGGAATGCCGGCGTGAGGCCGAGCCTCCTGTGGTACGCCACAAGAAAGAGACGCTCCCGGAGTTGGGGGACGCTGTAGCTCGCCGCGTTCATCAAGGTGTAGGCGACAACATACCCCAGCTCTTCAAGGTTCTCAGCGATCTCTTCGGCGACGTTCCGGCCACCGTAGTTGAGGAGATCGGGAACATTCTCCATCATCAGGGCCAGAGGCTGCAGAGCGGCAACGAACCGAAGATAGTGCTGATACAGACTTCCGCGGGCGTCCTTCTGGAAAGCCTCGGGGTTGGCCTTGACCTCGCGGAGCTTCGCCCGGCCCACTCTTGCGTACGCCTGGCACGGTGGGCCACCGACAACAACATCGACCGCTGCCGTGGGGTCGGGGAAGCCCATCTGCCTCAGAAAGCCGACGGGGTCGAGGGCCGTGATGTCCCGGGCGACCCCCAGCTCGGAGAGCCTGACTTCTGGCTCTCTGCGGTGGATGTTGATGGCGTAGTTCCAGGCTGCGTCGGCGTCAGCCTCGACGCCGCCGATGATCTCAAATCCTGCCCGTTGAAATCCAAGCGAGATTCCACCGCAACCGCTGAACAGATCCAGGACGCGGGGAGTCGCACCCCCGGCAAGCCGGGCAAGCTTCGTCTCTACCGGATCGCAGGCTGGCTTCATGGACTGGGGGAGGAGCAGGAGGGAGATCGTGGCGGGAGGCGACGCACCCCCGCGAGTCCATTAAACGATATCCTGAGAGCAAGCCAGATCCTGTCCGGATACGACTGGAGGTACGCATGAACCATTGTCCTAAGGACCACCGCTACGAGTCGAAGTTCGCGTCCCTGCCCCACGACCAAGGAGGTGCTGGACGCCACAAGTGCGCTGGGTGCGCCTACGACAGAGGCTTCAAGGCTGGCCTGCGTCGTGACGAGAGCGCAGACCTTGACCTCGACTCCCTGCCAGAGAGCCAAGCAGGAACAGTCCGCCATCGAAGCCCGCACGCTGCCTGGGCGCTCGGATATCTGGATGGAGTCAGAGCGTCCTACGAGTAGTCCCACCTCTTAGCACCACTCGATTCCTCTGCCGCGCTGACAAGTAGGGCCTCAGCCGCCTCACCTTCCACTCCGGCATCCTCCGCAGCTGCTCCTGCTCCCGATGCCGACGCAAGCTGACCTTGAAGCACGCGGGCTCGTGGGCGACACCGTACCGCTGGAACCGCCACTGGAGCAGCGTCATCTGGTTCGGCGTGTAGGCACCCCGGAGCCGGTAGTAGGTGATGAAGCTCTCCAGCTCGAAC
>CAZHIK010000825.1:2298-4495 GCA_964532635.1 uncultured Enterobacterales bacterium | reverse complement strand
GCAAGTACCTGACCGCCCGTGAGCTGCGCGATCGGCTCGAGCGCGAGGCGCGGTACAACGTCGCCGTGCGCATCGACCTGGGCGGGCCGGTGGACAGCATCCGCTTGTATGGCCGCGGCGAATTGCAGATCGCCATCCTGATCGAGCAGATGCGGCGTGAGGGCTTCGAGATGTGTGTGAGCAAGCCCGAGGTGCTCACCCGCGAGGTAGACGACAAGCTCCACGAGCCCTACGAGCTGGCGCTGCTGGACCTTCCCCAGGAGTTCATGGGGGTGGTCACCGAGCGCATGAGCCTGCGCAAGGGCCGCATGGTCAGCATGAAGGCCAGCGGCTCGGGCCGGGTGCGGGTGGAGTTCCGGGTGCCTTCGAGGGGCCTGATCGGCTTCCGGGCGCCCTACCTCAACGACACCCGGGGCATGGGCATCTTCAACCGCATCTTCGACGGCTGGGACGCCCACGCCGGCTACATCCCCTACCGCATGAACGGTTCGCTCGTGAACGACCGGGCCGGCAGCACCACCGCGTATGCCTGCTACCACCTGCAGCCCCGCGGAAAGCTGTTCGTGGGCCCTGGTGTGGAGGTCTACGAGGGCATGATCGTGGGCGAGAACGCCCGCAAGAACGACATCAACGTCAACGCCACCCGCAACAAGCAGCTCACCAACGTGCGCTCCAGCGGCGCCGACGAGAAGCTCATCCTGGCTCCGCCGGTGCCCCTGACCCTGGAGAAGGCCTTCGAGTTCATCAGCGATGACGAGCTGGTGGAGATCACGCCGAATGCCATCCGCCTGCGCAAGAAGGAGCTGCGCAAGTCGTTCAGGTCGGTGGTGCGAGGGGAGCGCAAGAAGGGGTAGGCTGGCACTGCGGCCGGAGTCGTGTCGGTCGCGGAGGAGTCAGTATGCGTCGTCAGCCCGTTTGCACTCGTCGAACCGTCGAATACCCCACCCTCCTCGATCACCCCGGCGCCCGCAAGCTGCTGCTGGGGGCCTGCGTGGCTGCTGCCGTGGTGGGCTGCGGCGATGACGGCAAGATCGACGGCATTCCTGGTGACACCGGCCGGATCCCCGACGAGACGGGCGACAGCGCGTCCGGCGACACCGGCGACACCGAGCCTGTGGACACCGGCCAGATCGCTGGGGACACCTACGGTTACCCCCACCTGATCACCTTCGGCGTGATGTTCGGCGTGCAGGACGGGCAGGTGGTGGACGGTGCCGCCGACGGCGAGGTGATCCCGCCCACCCTGCAGTTCACCCTGGCCGAGGAGGCCTACCTCGACACCTGGGACGAGCGCTACGCCTGCCACGTCTACTACGATCTGGCCCCCACTCCGGGCGGCACAGCTCCCGAGGCCTGGTACGACCTGGATCTGGGGGCCACGCTGCGGGACTCGAGCTGCCCCGACCACGGAAACTGGCGGCCCGAGACCTGGGGCTGGGCCACCGACGCCGTGGAGCTGGCGCTCATGGAGCCCGACGCGGAGATCTCCGCCGTCATCGCCAAGCACTACGACGCCGAGTACGCCACCAGCCTGTTCGGCGGACAGGTCTGGTTCGACGGCGCGCTGCTGTCCGGCCCCTCGGACCAGACCCTGATCGGCTGGGCCTACGGCGTGGACGAGGCCATGGAGATCGGGGACGAGCTGCTCGACAACGCCGAAGTGGCCGCGGGCACGGACGCGTGGATCAACGTCCAGTCGGTGTACTTCTGGTATTCGGGCTGATCGCTCCCGGGGGCGGTGCAGATTCTGCGCAACTCGATCCGCAGCGCTGGCTGCTCGGTGGGCTTGGGGACACCATGCTGCCATGCGCGATCCCGACCGCCCCGACCTGCACGAGCTGACCCTGCGCGACGGCCGCAGCTTGGAGTGGGCATCCTGGGGTGATCCTTGCGGCCGGCCGCTGTTCTACCTGCACGGCGCTCCCGCCACCCGGCTGCTGCACCCCTGCGGCCGGATCGCCGCCGAGCGCGGCGTGCACCTGATCACCGCCAGCCGGCCCGGCTACGGGGGCTCCACCTTGCAGCCCGGGCGGAGCGTGCTGGACTGGCCGCGGGACCTGGTGGAGCTCGCCGACCACATCAGCGTCGAGCGCTTCGTGGTGGCGGGGGCCTCCGCGGGCGGCCCCTACGCCGCGGCCTGCGCCTGGGCGCTGCCGGAGCGGGTGAGCGCAGCGGCGCTGGTGTCCAGCTTCGGCCC
>CAZHIK010000825.1:0-2288 GCA_964532635.1 uncultured Enterobacterales bacterium | reverse complement strand
ATGTGCGGATCTACCAGAACTGGGAAACCCGCTGGCAGCTCGTAACCCTGCTGAGCAACTACAACCGGCTGGGTTTCACATACATGACCAGCAACGTGTTCTTCCCCTCGCGGCCGCGGCTTACCGGCCCGGTGGACGCGCCCGGCGCCATGCTGGGGCTGCCCTGGGAACGCCGTGTTGGGGTCTTCCTCGGTCGCCACGCGCCCTGGGCCAATCGCTGGCTGATGGCGACGCTGCGCAACCCCGGCCGGGACACCGAGGCCTTCGCCCGCCGCTACTCCGCCCACAGCTGCGCCGAGGATCTCGCCTTGCTGGCGGATCCGGACTTCGGTGGAATGATGCGGGCCAGCTACGCGGCATCCTGTCGTTATGGTGTCGCCGGCTTCGCCCAGGATGTGAACCTGCTGGTGCGCCCCTGGGGCTTCCCCCTCGCGGGTATCCGTGCGCCGGTGCACATCTGGCACGCCCGGGAAGACCACGGCACGCCTCTGCCCATGGCCGAGGCTATGGCTCGGGCGGTCCCGGGAAGCAGGCTGCGGGTGTTCGAGGGCGGCAGCCACTTCCTGCTCTTCACCTACTGGGGTGAGCTGCTGGACAAGCTGCTGGACTGATGCCTCGAGCGGTGGCGCCGAAGCGCTGTCATGCTAAGCGGCGGTCCGCTGGAGGTCCCATGCGTCATCCCATCGCCCTGTTCGCCCTGATCACCCTGGCCTGCGACACCAAGGTCATCCTCGACACCGCCGACGGCGTCGACGTCCCCGACTCGCCCGTCGACAGCCTGCTGCACGACACCGGCTCAGGCGACAGCCCCCCGGGAGACACCGGCGACTCCGACACCACCGTGGATCCCGGCGACATCGACGGCGACGGCGACGGCTACACTCCCAACGAGGGCGACTGCGACGACGGCGACGCCGCGGTCTACCCCGGGGCTCCCGAGCTGTGCGACGGCAAAGACAACGACTGCGACGGCAGCAGCGACGCCGACCTCGACAGCGACGGCGACGGCATCGCCGACTGCGAGGACTACTGCCCCATCCAGGTGGATCTCACCGCGCCCACAGGGGGTGACGGCAGCTTCGAGCGCCCCTTCCAGATCATCCAGGATGGCATCGACGAGGCGCCTGTGGTGGGCTGCTGGGAGGTGGAGGTCCACCCCGGCACCTACGTCGAGACCATCGATTTCCTGGGCTACCCCGTGGACGTGCGCTCCACCGACGGCCCCGAGGTCACCACCATCGACGCCGACGGGATGGGCCCTGCGGTCAGCTTCGTCACCGACGAGCCCCCCGAGGCTCGGCTGCACGGCTTCACCGTCACCGGGGGTTTCCACGACCGGGGCGCGGGCATCAGCGTGGTCTCCACCGCGGAAGGCACCAGCTCGAGCCCCACCATCGAGGGCAACGTCATCACCGGCAACGTGGTCACCGCCGGCGGCATCGGCGGTGGCGTGCTGCTTTACCGCTCCGAGAGCGAGCTGATCGACAACACCATCACCGCCAACGACGCCTGCCTGGGCGGCCCCGAGGACGGCTGTGACGGCGGCGGCGTGGACATCCTCTACGGCGCCCCTACGGTCTCCAAGAACACCATCGTCGACAACACCGCTGGCGACGGCGGCGGGCTGTGGGTGGCCTACTCCGATGCGGTGATCGTCCAGAACCTGGTGGCGGGCAACGCCTGTGACGACGAAGGCGAGAGCGACGACGACGGCATCTTCACGGCGGGGCAGGGTGGTGGAGTCGATCTGCATACCGGCACCGACGGTGTGGTGCTGGCGTCCAACGTCATCGCCGACAACACCGCCAGCACCCATGGCGGCGGGCTGAGCGTCTACGGCTACTACGACCAGGGCACCAGCCCCACCGTCACCAACAACACCATCGCCTACAACACAGTCACCGACAGCGACTACGGCGCTGGCGTGGTGCTGTGGGGTGTGGGCAGCCCCAGCCTGGTGAACAACATCGTCTACGCCAACCACGGGGTGGGTGTGTACGTGCAGTTCGAGTACTCCACCGTCAGCTACGGCGACCTGTACGGCAACGACACCGCCTGGGCCGGCGCCATCGCCGATCCCACCGGCAGCGACGGCAACCTGGCCGTCAACCCCGGCTTCGTGGTCAGCAGCGACGACGGGGACTGGACCAACGACGACTACACCTTGCGCGTCAGCTCGAGCCTGGTGGACGCCGGTGACCCTTCCATCCTGGATTCCGATGGCAGTACGAGCGACATGGGGGCGTACGGCGGGCCGTACGGATCATGGATGTGATATCCACCGAGCC
>CAZHIK010000824.1:4006-4497 GCA_964532635.1 uncultured Enterobacterales bacterium | reverse complement strand
GTCCCCCAGCTGCTCGCGGGTGTAGGCCAGGTACATCAGGGTGGGCACCAGCCGATGGGGCAGGTAGTGGCCGGCGTGCCCCGGCCCGGCGGGACCCTCGCCCAGGAGCCAGTCGAGGCTGCAGCCCTCGCGCTCGGCGCCGATGCGCAGGGCCTCGGCGAGCAGCGCGTCCGCAGCGCGTAGGTCCTCATCGCTCTGGGTGCGCAGACCCGACTCGAGCCGCTGCAGGCCCTGGTCGTGCTCGGGGATCACCTGGGCGATGGGGTTGGACAGCAGCGCCAGCCCCGGCGTCCGATCGGCCGGTGGCGCCGCGCCCCCGGGGGACGGAGGCGGGGCGGCGGAAGGACCCGCGGTGGACACGGGCTCGGAAGGCACCGCGGGCTCGCCGTCACAAGCGGTGAGCAGGAGGCCGATCAGGACACAGCGAAGCAGGGACAAGGTGGCCTACCGAGCGGGCTCGCCCTCGGGGGGAGGCTCACTTTCCGGAGGAG
>CAZHIK010000824.1:3172-3906 GCA_964532635.1 uncultured Enterobacterales bacterium | reverse complement strand
GCTCACCTTCCGGAGGAGGCTCACCTTCCGGAGGAGGCTCACCTTCCGGAGGAGGCTCACCTTCCGGAGGAGGTTCACCCTCGCCCGGCTCGGCACCAGGGGCCAGGGACTCCTCGTCGGCTGGCGGGCCGCCGGCGCCCAGGGGCGCGTCGAGGTTGGAGATGGTGTAGACGCCGAGATCGGCGCCGTCTTCCATGGGGACCTCGATCCCGGTGACAGGACCGGAGCCGACGTCGATGGGATCAGCCGTGCGACCCGCCGGCTCGCCCTCGCTGGGGCCGTTGCCATTTTCGTCGATGTAGGCCACCAGCACCACCTCACCCAGGCCGGGGGGTAGCTCGGCCGTGAACTCGCCCGTGCCACCGCAGATGAAGTGGTAGAGGATCTCGGGCTTGGTGTCGCCAGCGGCCTCGGTGGTGACCTCGAGCAGCACCTGGCCCTGGGCGCTGCCGCCGTAGGTCATGCTGCCGGACATGGTCACGCCGCCGCCAGCTTCGAAGCTATAGGAATGGGCCGACACGCCGGTGGAGACGCAGGTGCCCGCTGCGATGTCCGAGGGGATCTCGCTGGGCTCCCCACCACCACCGTCGTCGCCGGGAGGTGGGCCATCGCCTCCAGGAGGAGGACCATCGCCGCCGGCGCCGGGCCCTCCGCCGCCGGACGAAGGGACGACCGTGGGATCGATGACGAAGTTGTCGGCCGGATCGCTACAGCCCACCAGGGCGAGCGCCACC
>CAZHIK010000824.1:0-3162 GCA_964532635.1 uncultured Enterobacterales bacterium | reverse complement strand
GCCCCCAGCCAGTGGGGGCGGAGGTGCATGGCTCTCTCCGGTTGAGGCCCCCGGACCGGGGGCATAGACCTTCCATGACTATCACGAAGACGCCACGCAACCCCAGCACCAAAGCGGCCCGCGGATGACAGGCCCGAGCTCAGACGGCACCCCGACAGCCTCACCGCTCCGCCTCCTCCCTACCGAGGGCCTGGCGGCCCTGCTGCTCTCCCTGGCGGCGGCCTGCCTGTTCACCCTGCCCGTGGCCCTGGCCCCCGACACCACCATGCTGGCAGGCAAGTTCCACTGGTCCCACGCCTGGGCCATGGAGCTGCTCACCCAGGGACTGCTGGACAGCCGCTACCTCGAGCTGCGAGACCTGGCCGACACCCCCCCGGGGCGGGAGCTGGTCACCACCATGCTGGAGTTTCCCCGGGGTGGCGCCATCGTGTTCCTGGGCTGGTTCAACCTCGCGGTAGGGGTGGCGCTGCGCCGGATCCTGCCGGTCGTGAGCAGCTTCAACGGCTCGGTGCTGCTCAGCCTGGGGCTCGCTCCCTGGGCCGCCTACCTGCTGGCCCGCAAGCTGGGCGCTGCCCGGGCGGGGGCGGCCCTGGCCGGGCTGATCTACGGCTTCAACCCGTACGTCATCGGCATCGTGGGCAACGGCCAGATGGCCAAGTACAACCACGCGTGGATCGCGCTGCTGGCGCTGTGCGCCTGGGGCATGGGGCGCCGGGCCCAGCTGCGCTGGGTGCCCCTGTGCTGGGCACTGGCCTTCGTCTGCTTCGCCTCGAGCCCCTACAACTTCATCTTCGCCGCTATCACCACCACCCTGTTCGGCGTGGCAGGGCTGTGGGGACGACCGGACTGGAAGACCCGCGCCCGCGCCGCAGGGATGTTGCTGGCCGGGGCCGCAGGAGCCGCTGCTGCCTGCGTCCCGTTGCTACCGGTCTACGGCAGTCGAGGGCTCAGCCTGCTGTCCCCCTCCAAGCTGGGCCCCGGCGGCTCCTCGGAGCTGGCGGCCACCCTGCCGTCCATGCTCTGGCCTGGTGGGCTGGGCTTCGACGCCACCTGGGCATCTCTGGGCACCCCCATCGCCGACGAGACCCACGTGGCCTACCTGGGCCTGACCACCCTGCTGCTTGCGGCGGCGGGGGCCTGGGCCCTGAAGCGCCGCGCCATCGGCCCGCTGCTGCTCGCGGTGCTCTTCGCCCTGCTGGCCATGGGGCGCCGCGGCCGCATCCCCGGCACCGAGATCGACCTACCCCTGCCCCTGGCCCTGCTCGACGCGCTGCCCGACGCCAGCGCGGTGGTGTTCAGCTATCGCTTCGTGGTGGTGGCCTTCTTGGCCCTGGGCTTGCTGGTGGCCCTGGGCGCTGGCCCCCTGCTGGCTCGGCTGACGCCGCGCTGGCGGGCCCTGGCCGTGGCTGGCGCCGCGGGCCTGCTGATGGTCGACTATGCCTTGCTCTCCCCCGCGCCCTTTCCCTTGGAGACCGAGCGGGTCTCGCCCCTGATGGTCTACCGGGAGCTGCCCTCCAGCCCCGACCTGTACGGCATCGTGGAGCTACCCTGCGACCTGGGCTTCCTCGATCGCATGGACCCTCGCTGGCCCGCCAGCTTCCAAGAGCTGAACCAGCGGCAGATCTTCTGGCAATCGTTCCACGGCAAGGGCCTGGGCATGGTCGATAAGGGCAACCACATGCGGGACGCCTACCGCACCGATCTGATGATCCATGCCGTCGACCTGATCCAGGGCCTGTCCAAGACGCCCCCGGACAAGCTGGACGCCTCGCTACGCTGGTACACCCGCAACCGCTACCGCTACCTGGTGGTGCACGAATACGCGCTGCCGGCGGGAGCGGTCGAGCCCCTCGGGGACTGGCTGGAGCAGGCCCTGGGTGAGCCGGAGCGCTACCCGGACGAGGGCACCGCCCGCTACGCCCTACCGGTCTCGAGCCCGGCGCCCAGCAAGCCGCAGCCCCCTCCGGTGCAGCCACCCCGCAAGGAGGCCCCGTGAGACGCTGGGCCGCCCGCCTCGGCCTGGCCGCAGGGGGCCTGGTGCTGGGCCTGGGCCTGGCGGAGCTTGGCTGTCGCATCACCGGCATCGGTTCTCCCCTCCAAGCCGACGACCTGGTGGTGAGCTGGGAGCCCCCCGACGCCTTCGAGGCCGTGCCCTGGACCCCGCCCCCCCAGGGGCTGCACCGGGCCGACCTGGGGGTGGTGATGCGCGCCGACTGGTCGGGCCGCATCACCTGGAAGCGCGCCACCGATGGGACGCTGCTCCTCGAGCAGCGCGTGCACCTGTCCTCCCTGGGCCTGCGGGGCCCCGAGTACAGCGCCACCCCCGAGCCGGGTAGCTTCCGCCTGTTGGGAGTGGGGGACTCGGTGACCTTCGGCCAGGGGGTCAGCGTCCAGGAGACCTTCCTGGCGGTGGCCGAGGAGCAGCTGAGCAGGTCCTACAGCGTAGAGCTGATCAACGCGGGGGTGCCCAGCTGGGACCTGCGCCAGCAGCTGCGCTGGATCGAGCACCGCGGCCTGGCCCTCGAGCCATCCCTCCTGCTGGTCTTCTTCTACATCAACGACCTGGTGCCCATCAGCTACCCCGATCCCGAGCACGCTCTGCCCAGGGTCGAGCTGCCTGCGCCGGCCTGGGCCCGTGCGGAGTCCGGACTCCGGCGTCACTCCTGGATGTTCAACAAGGCCTGGCGCACGGTGGAGCGAGGCCGGCTCGGAGCCGCGCTGCTCGAGGGCTACGACAACGAGATGGAGCTGATCCGGGCCAAGAGCCCGGCCTCGGATCTCGAGGTGCGCTACCGCGACCTGGCCCGGCTGTGCGCCCAAGCGGAGCTGGCCTGCGGGGTGGCGATCCTGCCCAGCTTCGTGCCTCCGGGAGCCGACGACGGTGCCGACATCCTGGACATGGCCGCCGCCTCCGCCCAGACCGCGGGCCTGCAGGTGCTGCGCCTGGACAGCGCCGTGGACCACATCGATCTGGCCGACCGCTTCGTGCTCCCAGGCGACCTCCACCCCAGCGTCCGCGCCCACCAAGCCCTGGGCTCGGAGCTGGCCCGCGCCCTCGAACCCGGCCTCGAGGCATGGGAGGCCGCGCAGCACTGAATAGCGGCCGAGGCTAGTGCCCTTCCACAGGGGTTCTGACCGGCTTCGTGAGCTACCAAACCCGAT
>CAZHIK010000823.1:1357-4504 GCA_964532635.1 uncultured Enterobacterales bacterium | reverse complement strand
GGCCGTGGACGTCCTCTTCGACAACGGCCGGCGGGGCAAGGTCATCACCGGCCCCAACAAGCGGCCCCTGAAGTCCCTCTCCGACATGCTCAAGGGCAAGCAGGGCCGCTTCCGCCAGAACTTGCTCGGCAAGCGGGTGGATTACTCCGGCCGTTCGGTCATCGTCATCGGCCCGGACCTGCGCCTCCACCAGTGCGGCCTGCCCAAGAAGATGGCCCTCGAGCTGTTCAAGCCCTTCATCTACAACAAGCTCGAAGAGCGCGGCTACGTCACCACCATCAAGGCCGCCAAGAAGATGGTGGAGAAGGAGCGCGACGAGGTCTGGGACATCCTCGAAGAGGTCACCCAGGAGCATCCGGTCATGCTCAACCGGGCGCCCACCCTGCACCGCCTCGGCGTGCAGGCCTTCGAGCCGGTGCTCATCGAGGGCAAGGCCATCCAGCTGCACCCGCTGGTCTGCACCGCCTTCAACGCCGACTTCGACGGCGACCAGATGGCCGTGCACGTGCCGCTGTCCATCGAGGCCCAGATCGAAGCCCGCGTGCTGATGATGTCCACCAACAACATCTTGAGCCCGGCCCACGGCAAGCCCATCATCCAGCCCTCTCAGGACATCGTGCTGGGCGCGTACTACACCACCCGCGAGAAGAAGTATGCCAAGGGCGAGGGCCGTGTCTTCTCCAATCCCGGTGAGGTCATCCAGGCCTACGACTCCGGCGAGGTCGAGCTGCACGCCAAGATCAAGGTGCGCATCCCCGCCGAGCCTCTGGAGAACCGCATCCCCACGATGATCGCGCGGCTCGCCGAGCGCATCGAGAACCGCACCTCCGGAAAGGACGAGAAGGAGAAGCTCGGCGACTTCCACCTGGTCATCGGCGTGGACCACCCCGCCGCCCAGGAGACCTGGCACCTGTACCGTGGCCACGTCTGGAAGACGCCCGCGGGTGGCTCCATCGGCGAAGTCGCCTCCATGGGTGGCGACATCGTCAGCTCCACCGACGGCAACATGGACGTCGAGCTCGGCAACTCCGTGGCCATCGTCGACCTGTGGCACCGGGGCGGCAGGCTGCCCAAGTTCCGCAGGAAGGGCGATACCCGCTACCGCTTCGCAGCCACCTACCTCGAGGACAAGGTGAAGCTCGACCACTTCGCCCCGCTCACCGAGGATGGCTCGGCCTTCGAAAACGTCGCGATCCTCCAAGGCGAAGACTGGACGGCCCAGGCCCTCAAGCTCCCCAAGCTGCGGGGTAACGTGCGCGCCGTGGGCGTGGTGTTCCCCAAGGTCGAGCTTAGGGACGGCGACTTCCTGGTGGACGCCCGCTTCAACACCGCTCGTCGCCTCGACGTGCTCGAGTCGGCCATCGAGGCCCTCCACGACGAGCTCAAGGAAGACCTCGTCATGGTGCTGTGCCCGGCCGGCTTCTTCGGCTACAAGGGCGAGGTCCCGGTCCACACCGCCGAAGCCGATCCCAACGTGGTGGAGGGCCTCGGCGAGATGGTCGAGACCACCGTCGGCCGCGTGCTCTTCTACGAGATCGTGCCCGACGAGCTGCCCTTCTCCGTGGTCAACCAGGTGCTCAAGAAGCGCGCTCTCGGCGATCTCATCGACCGCTGCTACCGCGTCGCGGGCCCCAAGAAGACCGTGCTGCTCGCCGACCACCTGATGAAGCTCGGCTTCTCCATGGCCACCCAGGCCGGTGTGTCGATCTGTATCGACGACATGCACATCCCCACCCGCAAGCAGGCCATCCTCGATGCCGCCAACGCCGAGGTGCGGGAGATCGAGGAGCAGTACCAGGACGGCCTCATCACCGTGGGTGAGAAGTACAACAAGGTGGTCGACCTCTGGTCCGGCGTCTCCGACGAGATCTCCAAGCAGCTGCTCTCCGAGATCAGCGTCGAAGAGGTCGTCGCCGAGGACGGCACCACCGACACCCAGCCCAGCTTCAACTCCATCCACATGATGGTCGATTCCGGCGCCCGTGGTAGCCCCACCCAGGTGCGTCAGCTGGCCGGTATGCGCGGCCTGATGGCCAAGCCCTCGGGCGAGATCATCGAGACCCCCATCACCGCGAACTTCCGCGAGGGTCTGTCGGTCCTGCAGTACTTCATCTCCACCCACGGCGCGCGCAAGGGTCTGGCCGACACCGCGCTGAAGACCGCCAACTCCGGCTACCTCACCCGGCGCCTGGTCGACGTGGTCCAGGACACCATCGTGACCGCCCGCGACTGCGGCACCCACGATGGCATGGAGGTCACCAGCCTCATCGAGGGTGGCGAGATCATCCAGCACCTGGGCGAGCGCGTCCTGGGTCGTGTGGCCGCCGAGGACATCCTCGATCCCTACAGCGACGAGGTGCTGGTCCGCCGCAACGAAGAGCTGGACGAGGAGACCGTGGAGCGCGTGGTCCAGGCCGGCGTCGAGCGGGTCAAGATCCGTTCGGTCATGACCTGCGAGATGCGCTGGGGCGTCTGCGCCATGTGCTACGGGCGCGATCTGGCCCGCGGTGAGCTGGTCAACGTGGGTGAGGCCATCGGCGTCATCGCTGCCCAGTCCATCGGTGAGCCAGGTACCCAGCTCACCATGCGTACCTTCCACATCGGTGGTGCCGCCAGCTCCAAGGTCACCCAGTCCAACCTGGAGCTCAAGACCAGCGGCACCATCAAGTACAGCGAGGCCCTGCTCACCGTCATCGACCGACACGGCGGCATCGTGGCCATGTCCCGCAACGGCGAGATCGCCGTCATGGACGAGAAGGGTCGCGAGCGCGAGCGCTACGGCATCCCCTACGGCGCCAGGATCCTGGTCAAGGACGGCGAGCGCGTGGCCGCGCGCTCCCGCATCGCCGAGTGGGATCCGTTCTCCACCCCCATCATGGCCAACACCGACGGTGTGGTGAAGTACGAGGACCTCGAGGACGGCCGCTCCATGGCGCGCCAGCTCGACGTCAACACCGGCCGCTCCCGCATGGTGGTCACCGAGTTCAAGGACACCGACCTCAAGCCGCGCATCGTGCTGCGGGTCAAGGACAGCCGGAAGATCAAGAACCGCTTCTTCCTGCCCACCGGCGCCAACATCCTGGTCCAGGAAGGCGACGACATCCAGAACGGTGACGTGCTGGCTCGCATCCCCCGCGAGACCACCAA
>CAZHIK010000823.1:0-1347 GCA_964532635.1 uncultured Enterobacterales bacterium | reverse complement strand
TCACCGGTGGTCTGCCCCGCGTGGCCGAGCTCTTCGAGGCTCGCAAGCCCAAGGAAGTTGCCATCATCACCGTCATCGACGGCGTGGTGAGCTTCGGCAAGGACACCAAGGGCAAGCGCCGCATCGTGGTCACCCCCGACAACGGCGAGCCGGAAGAGTACCTGATCCCCAAGGGCAAGAACATCACCGTCAACGAGGGCGACTACGTCCGCGCTGGTGATGCCCTCATGGACGGCTCGGTCAACCCCCACGATATCCTCAAGGTCTCTGGCGAGGACGCCCTCGCCGGCTACCTGGTCGATGAGGTCCAGGAGGTCTACCGCCTGCAGGGTGTGAAGATCAACGACAAGCACATCGAGGTGATCGTCCGCCAGATGCTGCGCCGCGTGAAGATCCGCTCCGTCGGCGACACCGAGTTCCTCGTGGACGAGCAGGTCGAGAAGCACAAGTTCGAAGAAGCCAACCGCAACGTCTCCGCCATGGGCGGACGCTCTGCGGCGGCGGACAACCTGCTGCTCGGTATCACCAAGGCCAGCCTCTCCACCGACTCGTTCATCTCGGCGGCTTCCTTCCAGGAGACCACCCGCGTGCTGACGGAAGCCTCCATCAACGGCAAGCAGGACTCTCTGCGCGGCCTCAAGGAGAACGTCATCATGGGTCGCCTCATCCCCGCGGGTACCGGCTTCACAGCCTACCAGGAGCTGGGGATGCTCACCGGCGACCAGAGCGACGCCGAGATCGAGGACGGCGTGGTCGGTGACGGCCTGGACGAGCTGCCCCCGCCAGCCGCGCTCGGAGAGGAGCTTCCGGCCGAGGCGTAGGTCTCTCGCATCGAACTTCGGCACCCGGTCGCTGCGGCGGCCGGGTGTTGTGCTTCAGGGGGGGGTAGGTAGAGCTGGCGGACCGTCCTGGGCTTTCCGGTGGCTGAACGCGGATCCTGGTCCGCTATGGCGGACCGTCTTGGGCTTTCCGGTGGCTGAACGCCGGTTCTGGTCCGCTATGGCGGACCGTCTTGGGCTTTCCGGTGGCTGAAAGCGGATCTTGGTCCGGGGCGGTGGAGTGGGGCTGTGGGTCCACGTGATCGTTCGGTCCTCATGTGGTAGCCTGTGCTCGTCCGTTGGCTTCGGGATGTGAGCGTCGGCGCGACGGGCAGAATATGGATATCGCCGAATTGGCAAGGGTCTGCCAATATCAGCACCGCAGCAGGTGAAGGATGCCCGAGATCGCGACCGTGGCCGACCTGAGCGCTCGGCTCGAGGAAATCGCAGGAACAAAGGCGGAAAAGCTGCGGGCGACGCCAGCGCAGCTGGCCGACTGGAACCTGGCGCTGAACAGCGGAAACGAGGG
>CAZHIK010000822.1:0-4504 GCA_964532635.1 uncultured Enterobacterales bacterium | reverse complement strand
GGCGGCATCGTGGTGATCCCCTACGACAACCCCACCGGCCACTACTACGACCACGACACCCTGGTCACCCTGGCCAAGCTCTGCGTGAAGTACGACCTGTGGATGATCAGCGACGAGGCCTACCGCGAGCTGTTCTACACGGGCCAGCGCACCTCCAGCATCTGGGCGCTGACCGAAGACGAGGTCCCGGGCATCACCGGCCGGCGCATCAGCATCGAGACCGCCAGCAAGGTCTGGAGCGCCTGCGGCCTGCGCACCGGCGCCCTGGTGTCCGACAACCCCGACTTCCACGCCAAGGCCGTGGCCGAGAACACCGCCAACCTGTGCCCCAACATCATCGGCCAGTGGATCTTCGCGGCCCTGGCCCATGAGTCCCACGAAGACCTTCAGGCCTGGTACCAGCAGCAGCGCGACTACTACGCCGACATGCTCGGCTCGGTCTCCGCCGGCCTGCGCGACCGGGTGCCGGGCATCATCGTCTCCAGCCCCGATGCCAGCATCTACTCGGTGATCGAGGTGCGCGACTGCGTGAAGCCGGGCTTCGACGCTCTGGACTTCGTGATGTACTGCGCCCAGCGCGGCGTGGTGGAGATCGACGGCGAGCAGCTCACGCTTCTGGTCAGCCCCATGGCCGGCTTCTACCGCCCGGTCCCGGGACAGCCAAACCCCGGCCACACCCAGATGCGCATCGCCTACGTGGAGACCCCGGATCGCATGAAGCTGCTGCCCCAGCTCTTCACCACCCTGCTCGAGCAGTACGAGGCGCAGCGGGGTTAGCAGATCGCTCCCATCGCCGGAGCCCCCCGTGACCGCCACCCCTCACCGCCTGCGCCCCCTGCTGCTCGGGCTGCTGGTGCTGGCGGTGGACGCCGCGATCCTGGTGCCGGCTCTGCTGTGGAGCCGCTCGGTGGTGCCGGGCTGGAAGAAGGGCCCGCTCATCGATCCGGCGGCCCCCTACAGCCCCGAGAACGCCATCGTGCTGGCCGCTGTGGCTGCAGTCATCGCGCTGGACGTCTACGTCCTGGGCCTGTTCTTCGCCCAGCGGCGCCTGGGCCGGCGCCCCTGGCTGCCCGCGCTGGTGCTGTTGCTGGCGCTGGGCTCGGCCGAGGTGGGCATCCGCACCTGGCTGGCGGTGGACATGGTCACCTACTTCCGGCCTCACCCCACCTTGCACTGGCAGGTACGGCCGCACCTGCGGGACTTCCAGGAGGAGGGCGGCAGCACGGGCGTGATCAGCACCAACGGCGACGGCATGCGCGACGTGGATCTGCCCCGCCACAAGGGGCCCGACGAGCAGCGCATCCTGGTGCTGGGCGACTCCTCCAACTTCGGCCACGGGGTGGACGGCGACGAGATGTGGTCCTCGGTGCTCGAGGATCTGCTGGATCCGCGGGCCGAGGATCGCCGCATTCGGGTGCTCAACGGTGCCTGCCCCGGCTGGACCACCTACCAGGCCCGGGTCTTCCTGGACGAGATCGGGCTCGCCTACCAGCCTGACGTGGTGGTGGCGGGCTTCAACAACGACTCCGGCCCCGACTACCTCGGGGACGAGCAGCGCCTGGTCTCCGAGCCCATGCGCACCCTCAACGGGATCCTGTGGCGCTCGGAGGTCTACCTGCTGGTCCGTGAAGCCGTGCTGGCCACAGCGCGCCGCCTGCAGCCCACCGCTCACCAGCACTACTCGGCCCGGGAGGCGGGCCAGGGTCCCGAGTACGGCAAGCTCGACGAAGAGGACTCCGCCGACCTGGTGCCGCGGGTGTCACAGCAGACCTTCCTGGACAACCTGCGCGCCCTGCACGAGCTGGGCGAGCAGCGGGGCTTCCGCTTCGTGTGGATCGACATGCCCGTCAACCGCAGCCAGCCAGACCTGGTGGAGCGCTACGTCGACCCCGAGTACCGGGCCGCTGCGGCCGAGCTGGGGGAGGAGGTCGGCTTCCCGGTGGTGCAGGCCGACCGCGCCTTCCAGGCTCACCCCCCCGGCCGGTTGCACCTGCCCCGCCACGTCTTCCACCCGGATCCCCGTGGGCACCAGCTGATGGCGGAGCTGGTGGCCCACACCCTCGAGGCCCACGGGGTGATCGGGGATCTGGCACCCGCCAAGACCCGTCCCCGTCCTACCCAGGCGGAGCCGCCCACCCGGCTGCGCCTCGGCTGCTCCTCCCTCACCCCGGTCCACGCCCACGTGGCCGTGGTGCTCCGGGAGCACCCGGAGCTGATCGAGGAGGCCGGCATCGAGCTGGTGCTCGAGCTGTTCGCCTCGGGCAAGACCCAGGGTGACGCCGTGGCCCGCGGCCGGGTGCAGGCCTACTTCACCTGCGGGGTCCCGGCCGTGCGCATGATGGACAGCGGTCCCGGCGCCAGGGTGGTGGCCTCGCCGGGTGAGCTGGGCCGCATCGCGGTGGTGGCTCGGCGAGAGGTGGCGGAGGGCCTGTCGGATCTCCAGGGGGCTCGGGTGGGGCTGTCGGAGGGCTCCACCCCGGCCATGGACTGGGAGATCTGGGGCCGCGACCTGGAGGCCGAGGTGGTGGATCTGTCCACCGAGGAGCTCGAGGCTGCCCTTTTCGATGGAAGCATCGACGCTGCCGTCAGCTGGGATCCCTGGGTGGAGCAGTGGATTCAGGCCGACCCCGAGGGATTGGTGGTGGTGGCCGAGCGGCCGTTCTGGTCGCTGCTGGCCGTGGATGCCATGCTGGTGGGGCACCACCCCGAGCGCGGGGAGACGGTCGAGGCGCTGATCTTGCGGGCGCTGGAGATCGCGGCCGCCGACCGCGACCACTACGACCAGGCTGTGGCCGAGCTGTCCGGCTGGCCTCTCCCCGTGGTCCGGGCGGTGGCGGATCGCAACCGCATCCTCAGCGGCCGACCCGAGGCCGGGCTCGAGGTGCTTCCCGCCGCCGAGGAGGAGCTGCTGCGGGCCGCCAGCTTCGTCTACGGCCCCGAGGCCGACGCGGATCGCTGGTTGGGCACCGAGGTGCCGCCGCCTGGCCCACATTTCTCGCCAGACGGCGTAGCGAGGCCGACGAGGCGCGAGCAGCCGGAGCCTGCTCGCAAGTGAGGCGACGCAAGCTGTGCTGTAGCACAGCGAGGAAGTCGAACGAGAACAGGCTGCGGACACCGCGGATCGGTGGCCGCAGTAGCTGGACGGTGAGAAATGGGGGCTAACCCCGGTTCGGGTGGCCGTACTCCCGCACCACCGGGGGCCGCAGGGCCTGATGGGAAGCCGGTATCTTCGTCTCGTCGTTGAACGAGAAGCGCAGGTGCAGCAGGTCGTCTTCGCGGGCCAGCACACCCAGGGCCCAGAAGGCGCCGTGCCGGTCTGGAGGATCGGCCGCGACGTAGCGCACCATCAGGCTGGGATCTTGGCTCCAGCTCTCGGGTCGGGCCGTGGCAGCGGCCCGGCGTACGAGCACCGAGGGATCGTCGTGGCGGACCCCGGTGGGGTAGGCCCGGGCCCAGGCGGCGCGGATGCGCTCGTCGGGATCGTCGGCCAGGGGCTCGAGGGCCGGGTGGGGGCCGATGGAAGCCAGGGCCTCGGCCGCTCGCAGGCGCTGCTCGGCGTCGGGGTGCTCGAGCAGGGGCAGCAGTGGATCGGCGGGGAAGCCGCCGGCGCGGCGCAGGGACTCGAGGGTTGTGACCACCACGTCGGGATCGGGGTCCTGCAGCAGGGGCAGCAGCAGCGAGGTGATCCCCTCCGCTGCCCCCAGGGCCTGGACCGCACCCTTGCGCACCTCGGGATCGGGATCCTGCAGCGCCGCAGCGAGCAGCTGTGGAGCGTCGTCCAGGCCGGCGGCGAACTTGGTGGCGTCCTTGCGGGTGGTGGGATCGGGGCTGGCCAGCAGGGCCTCGAGGCCCGCGCGATCGGCGGGGGGGTGGGGTGGTTCGTAGCGCCCGGCCTGGGCTCGGATCCCGTGGCGGCGCAGGGCGATGGCGGCCTCGCCTGCCACCAGCAGGGCACCGTCGTTCAGCGCGCCTTGGAGAGCCTCGACGGCGCGAGGGTCGTTTGTGTCCGCCAGGGCGCGGACGGTGGTGCTGCGCATGAAGCTGTTGGGATCGTCCAGGGCGCCTATCAAGGCCTGGATGGCGACAGGATCGCGTTGCTGGCCCAAGGCGGTCGCGGCCTGACGCCGCACGTCCACGTCGGCGTCGTCGAGCATCGTGGCCAGGGTGGCGGACTGGTCGGGCAGGAAGCCGAGGCCGAAGGCGGCCTTCCAGCGCTGGTAGGCGTCGGGGGACTCGTGGGCCACCCGCTCGAGGGCCCGCTGCAGCTCGGGGCTGTGGAGCCCCTGCTGCGCCAGGCGACCCAGGGCGTGGGCCGCCACCACGCGCACGACGCTGGACGGATCCCAACACATCTCCGCCAGGCGCGGAGCCGAGCGCAGGTTGTCGGCGGCCCGGGCGCGTACCAGGGGCTCGAGATCCCGGGACAGGGCCAGCAGCACCGCCGGGTCGTAGCTGCTGGCGACCTGGCTCAGCCGCACGGCCGCCTCGGGGTCCTCGACCAGGC
>CAZHIK010000821.1:0-4511 GCA_964532635.1 uncultured Enterobacterales bacterium | reverse complement strand
GGCAGGAGGGCCGCCGAGGAGCTCAGGCTCCGAAGCGGGCCGGATATTGCTCTGATGCCCCCTACGGTACCGTACATCCCTGTGTATGGGCCTCGATGCTCTGCCTTCAAAGGTGATCGCTCGATTACCATGATCCGTACGGCCCGCCTTCGGGGTCATGGGGGAGGTATCGGGTGGAGGTGGAGATGGGGGCGGTGCGGAGGCCGCGTCGTCGGCGTGGGCGGTGAGGGCGCGTCGTTTGCAGTGCCGATCGTTCCCAGGCGCGGGTCGCCAAGTGTCGATCGGGCGGCCTCTGCCCCCAGAACAAGGCCAGGTCGGAGAGGCCGGTGGCCGAGCCTACCGCCACGAGCCGTTCTCCGCGCGCCAGCAGCGAAACGGGCTACAGGTATGCTCCCTCATGCCTTAGGCACTCCCTTGAAGAACCTCGGCACGGCCCTGATCCTCCTCACCGCCTGTGGAGGCGGGAACGACACCAGTGACCCGACCAGCGGTGGGAGCGACGTCTGCGACGACTACCTGGCCTGCCTGGCCGAGGTAGAGCCGAGCACGTTCAGCGAGCTCGTGGACACCTACGGGGGCAGCGGCACCTGCTGGGAAGACGAGACCACGGCCTCATCATGTATCTCCGTCTGCGAGAGCGAGCTCGACCAGCTGCTGCTCCAGCACCCAGAGGAGCCCGCCTGCGGGGGCGCCGAGCCCGAAGAGGTTGAGTGGCCGTTCGACGAGGGCGCCTGGGACATCGAGTTCCTCGAGTTCACCACGCCGACGTGCGGCGGCTACGACGAGGACTACCTCGAGGCCCTCAACAGCCTCGCCGATGGCTACTTCTCGCTCACGCAGGGGGACTACCCCGAGTTCTGGATGCGCATCGGACATGGCTCGGCCGACTGCACGGTGGATGGCGCCGACTTCACCTGCCTGGAGGCGATGGACGGAGCCTCCCTCGAGCACGTCGGCACCTTCGACACCTCGAGCTCGGCCGCCGGCGAGCAGCACGCCGACGACGGGGAGGGCTGCACCTTCAGCGTCTCGTTCGAGATGTCCCTGCCCGTTGGCTAGGCGCGGCCTCGCCGACTCCCTGTCGTGGTTCGCGGATCGCGGCCACCAGCAGATCGTGGCCTGGTACTACGACTCGGGCGACGGCGCGTCCTCGGCGGCCAGTGAAGCCGCCAGGGCCCTCGGCACAGAGGGTCCGGTGGGCGCCACGTTCACCGCCTGGTACAAGGACCAAGACGAGTTCGAGACCTGGGCCGAGGTGCGGCGGGCGCGGGAGCGGACGAGTAGAATCCGAGGGCACCACCACCGGAGCCTCCCATGCACCGTCACCACCCGTGGCTACCCCTGATTCTGATCGTAGCCTGCGGCGAGCCCGATCCCAAGGAAGACACCCAGGATCCCGCGCCAGGCGACAGCTGCGAGATCGCCACGTGGTACGCCGACGCCGATGGCGATGGCCACGGCGATCCTGTCGAGGAACTCGAGGCATGTGAGCCGCCCGATGGCTGGGTGGCCGAGGGTGACGACTGCGACGACGACGATCCCGAGATCGCGCCCGGGGCCCACGAGCACTGCGACGGCCGCGATGAGGACTGCGACGGCGAGGTGGACGAACCCGGCGTGGTGGACGGCGAGACCTTCTGGCCCGACGCCGACACCGATGGGTACGGCGCCCAGGATGGCGCGATCCAGGCCTGCGAGCAGCCAAGCGGGTACGTCGAGGACGCCCAGGACTGCGACGACGGCAACCCGGAGGTCAACCCCGCGGCCCGCGAGCTGTGCAACGGGGTGGACGACGACTGCGACGGTGAGGTGGATGAAGCCTCGGCCGATGACGTCGCCACCTGGTGGGCCGACGAGGACGGCGACGGCTACGGCGATCCCCGGGTCACCACCGAGGCCTGCGAGCAGCCCTCCGGCCACGTCGAGCCCGGGACGGTGGACTGCGACGACGCCGACGCGAGCGTCTCACCCGAGCTGGACGCCGATGGCCACGGCTGCATCGAGGGGCAGCTCGAGTTCTGGGCAAACTCATCGGCCGTGGGCGACCAGGACGCCAGTGCGACCCTCTACGTCCACTACGACGAGGCCGTCACCGGCTGGGCCGCCGTCGAGCTACCGGAGCTGATCAACAGCCCCACCTACACCCTGGCCCTCGAGGGCACGCTGTCGAGCGACGGTGGCATCGAGCCCACCACCTTCACCAGCTTCATGTACGAGGGCGAGGGCAGCGGGTTCACGGTCACCACCGCTGAGGGCGAGCTGCTGTCTCTGAGCTTCGAGCACCAGCACCACCCCGGCGGCTCGGGAGAGTACTACGGCTGGCAGACCTCGGGCACGCTCGTCGTAGGCGGCACTCGCACCACCCCCTGTGGCACCGACAGCTGCGATCGGGACACCGAGGTCTGCGTAGCCTGCAACTGCGGTGGGCCCACCAGCTTCCAGTGCGTGGCCCTGCCCACCGGCTGCGAGGACGACCGCAGCTGCGGCTGCGTAGGCGATGACATCTGCGCCTTCGCATCGGTCCCTGCGAGCTGCGAGGATCAGCCCGAGGACAACACCGTGCTGTGCGAGTCGGGGCTGGATTAGGGTGCCAGGCGACGAGGGCTAGCCCTCGACGCAGTCCTCCTCGTCCAGCTGACCGTCGCAGTCATTGTCGATGCCGTCGTCGCAGATCTCGTCGGCGCCGGGGTTGATGGAGGCGTCGTGGTCGTCGTGGTCCCCGGTGACGTCCAAGTACCCCGTGGGCTGCTGGCAGGCCTTGATCGTATCGACCTCCGAGCCCCAGCCGTCGCCGTCAAGGTCGGCGTACCAGGTCTGGGCGTCCTCCGCGTCCTCGTCGATCTCGCCGTCGCAGTCGTTGTCGATCCCGTCGCAGCTCTCCTCGGCGTCGGGGTTGATCTCCTGGTCGTTGTCGTCGTCGTCGCCGGCCTGGTCCACGTAGCCGCTGGGCTGATCGCAGGCCTCGACCGTGTCGAGCGCCGTGCCCCAGCCGTCGCCATCGGCGTCGCGGTACCACGTGATCGGGTCGGTGCAGTCCTCGGCGCCGGTGTCCGTGGCCGTGGCGTCGGTGTCCTTGTCGGGCTCGCCGCAGGCGACGAGGAGAGTGAGGGCGAAGATCGGAAATCCGCGCATGAAGGGCTCCTGTAGTGGATGGTCCGTGCGGTACACCCCTACAACGAAGCACCGGCGCACACGTGGACCTGGAGTGCGGAGGGCCCACGAATTCGTGATTTCCCTTACAGGCTCTCAATGCCTCCGGCGCGCGGTCGGATCTCGTGTGTTCCCCGCTCCATCCCCAGCACCTCGTCCACCAGCCGCATCATCGCGCGATGCCAGGGTCCGAGCGTGGATTCCTTGCGCTCGCGCAGGACGGCGAGGCGGTCGTCCAGGGTGCGGCTGGTACCCGCCAGGGGATCGCCTCGATCCGCGTCGAAGAAGCTGTCCAGCTGGACGCATTGGTGGCAGACGCCCTGCTGGCTGACCAGGGCGCAGGTCTCGGCGAAGCGCGCCCGCAGGGCGGCCCGGGCGGCCTGGAGCCAGGACTTGGCCTGGCCAAAGCTGCAGCCGAGGATCTCGGCGGTCTCGGACACGGTGAAGCCGTTCACTTCCTTGAGAAGCAGCGCCGCTGACTCACGGGGCTCCAGGGCCCGCAGGGTGCAAGCGAAGCAGACCACCAGGTGCTCGCGGGCGATGCTGAAGGCACCGATGGGCCCGCCCATCAGCTTCGAGAAGCGCTCGAAGTGGGGATCGCCGTCGATGGGCCAGGCCCAGGTGTTGCCCACGATCAGCCCCGCGACCCGTTCCGCTTGGCGGGCGGCCATCCACAGCCCCGTGGGGCCGCCCCAATCCTGCACCATCATCCCGAAGTCACGCAGATCGAGGGCGAGGACGAAGGCCTCGAGCACCGCGGCGTGGCTCGCAGGCATGAAGTCGTAGCCCGGCCCCGCGACCGAGAGGCCGAAGCCCGGGTGGTCCACCGCGACGCAGCGGAAGCGGTCCCGCAGCCGCAGCACGAGGTGCCGGTAGAGGAAGGACCAGGTGGGGTTGCCGTGCAAGAGCAGCAGGGTCGGGCCGCTGCCCTCGTCGATGTAGTGGATCCGGTGTCCTTGCACGGTCACGAAGCGGCTCTCGAAGGGAAAGTGTTCCGCCCGGGTCCGTTCGGAGAGCTCGAAGGGGAGATCGGTCATTGGTGGTCCTCGCTGCGCGGGTTGGAGCCTCTCCCCAGTCGACGTTCCAGGGATCGAAACCGGATGGAACCCGCCGCCCGAACGCCGCGAACCCACCCACGGCGAGCGTGGGTGGCGGTGCACGGGTGCCCGGAGGCTAGCGCTGGCGGCGGCGCAGGAGCAGCCCGGCGAAGGGCAGCAGGGTGAGCAGGCCGGCGACCGGGGCGGTGGCGCTGGCGTTGCAGCCGATGGCCTTCACGGCGCCGTCTTCGGCGCTGGCGTCCGTGTCCTCGTCGTCGTCGTCCTCGTCGTCGTCGTCGTCGTCGTCGTCGTCGTCGTCGTCGT
>CAZHIK010000820.1:0-4512 GCA_964532635.1 uncultured Enterobacterales bacterium | reverse complement strand
CACGAACACGAACACGAACACGAACACGAACACGAACACGAACACGAACACGCCCTACGGCTCACACAGGATCTCCCCTCCCCCCAACACATAGATCGCCACGCGCTCGTCCTCGTACGCCGGCGACCCCAGGAACAGCTGCAGGTGTCGCTTCACCCGCGGCCAGTCCGACGCATCCGGCCCCGCCACCGCGCTGGGGCGCCGATACATGTCCACCTGGACCAACACATATCGGAAGTCCAGCAGCTCGAGGGCCACCTTGTCCCGCTCCTCCCAGCCCACCATCCGAGGAAAGCGCCGGCTTCCCACCGCCAGCAGCGACTCCAGGTAGCTGTTCGAGCTCATCAACACCTGGGTCTCCACCGGCACAAACGCCGACTTGGTGCTGGGCATACCACCCAGGATCGGCTTGCCGTGGATCGTCTGCAGGTAGAGGTTGCGCTGCCCGCTGTTGTCCGGCAGGTCGATGACGGCGCCCTGTGGCGCCTGGGCCAGACAAGCCAGCCCGGGGCTGGTCTCGGCCGGCCAGGCCCCGATGGGCGCCAGCCCCTCGGCCACTCCCCGCAACCCCAGCATCACTACAAACACCCCTCCCAGCAGCAGCGGCACACGCCGCCATGGCAGCCGCTCGAGGGCCAAGGCCCCCGCACCCGCCGCCAGGATCCACAGAGGCGCGACGGCTCGGCCCGGCCACCACCAGCGGCGCAGCACATCAACTGCACTTGCAACCCCCGCGTAGATGGGGTTGGGCAGGAAGCGCTCACCGATGATGATCACCGGCCCCACCGCCACCACCAGGCAGAGCACGATCCAGCCCAGCAGCAGCGCCCTGGCCCGCCCACGTGTGGCCACCAAGCCCGCCAGCAGCAGCCCCCACAGCAGGGGGCCAGCCACCCGGGCCCCAGGCACGAAGCGCAGGCCCTCCACATCGATCAGCGATCCCACCCGGCCCACCAGAGGGGCGAGCACGTACAGTCCCTCGGCCTCACCCTCCGCGGTGCGCAGCATCAGGCCCCCAGCCGCGCCGTCTCCCAGGGTCAGCAGCCCAGGCACCTCACCCCCGACCAGCACCAGGGCCAGGGGCACAGCCAGGGGCGCCACCACCACAGCCGCGAGCCCCACCATGAACGCGTAGCGCACCACCGGGCTGCGCCGATCGGGTCCCACGGCAAGGGAGACCACCGCGTGCAGCCCCAGCAACGCCCCACAGAGCAGCCCGTAGTACCAGTAGCTCAGGGCGCTCAGCGCCAACCAGAGCCCCGCCCGCAGGGCCCGACCGCGGCTCTCGAGGCGCCACAGATCCGCCAGGAACAGCGCTGGAAAGACGAGCATGGCCTGGGTGGGTCGCCCCAGCTGCAGCTCCTCGAGGCAGAACGGACAGAGCAGCAGCACCAGGGCCCCCAGCCACGCCTGGCGCTCGGCACCCAGGGCCCGCGCCAGCTCCCAGCCACCCACGGCGTTGCCGATGAGCACCACCGCGTACCACAGGCTCGCGCCCAGGGCCGGCCCCGCCACGAGCCGGAGCGGCCAGGCCAGGGCCGCGTCCACGAGGTTGAGCCCGGTCTGGGCCAGCATGGGCTTGCCCCAGGGGTGGAACAGCAGCGTGCAAGGCTCCAGCTCCGCGCCACCGGCGATCCACTCCCCGAACATCCAGAAGTGCCACCAGGTGCCGTAGCCGTCGATCCACGCGCGGCCAGGAAACAGCCCCTTCGGATCGAACCAGGAATACGCCAGCAGCAGCGCCACCACCGGCAGCACCAGCGGCCAGGGGAAGCGGGGCTGTGGGCTGGCCTCGGCCATCACAGGGTCCCCAAGCTCAAGTGGAAGCGGAAAGGCACCTCGTCGCGGTCCTCCATCATCCACGGGTTGAGGCCCAGATCCAGCTGCAGGGGCCCCAGGGCGGTGAAGTAGCGGAAGCCCACGCCCACGCCCGTGCGCAGGAAGGGTTCCCCGCCCTCCTGCATCGAGGTGGTCTCCACCAGGTCCTCGAGCAGGAACGCGTTGCCTACATCGGCGAAGCCCACCAGGGCCGCTTCGTCCCAGCTCCGCAGTCCCAGCAGCGGGAAGGGGAGCTTGAGCTCTGCCGTGGCCAACACCATGGCGTCGCCACCCGTGGCCACCCAGCGGTAGGGATCACCCCGGCGCAGGTACTCGAGCACCGGCGCGATCTCGGGCGGGAAGCCCGGGTCGTAGGCCTCGAGCCGGTTGCGAGGCCCCACCGACTCCCGCTCGAAGCCCCGCATCGAGCCCGCTCCACCCAGGCGGAAGCGCTCCTCCAGGGGCAGCGTGGTGCCCACCTCGAGCACCTGCCCCATGCCGGCCTGCAGGCCCAGCAGCAGGCCCACCGGGCCCAGGGGCATCAGGGTCTGCACCTGGGTGCGGGTGGTGACGAAGGGCACCGACGAGAGCACGCCGTCCTCGAGCCGGGCCTCGAGCAGGAAGCGCACACCGCGGCGGGGATTCTGGGGATCGTCTCGATCGTCGGCCACCAGCAGGAACCCGGGTCCGGAGCTCAACCGGTAGGCCGACGGCAGGGAGGGCTCGCCCCAAGCGGTGGGATCGAAGGCATCGAGAGCCGAGCCGGGAGAGTCGGGAAGCCCCATCAAGGGCAGCCAGGGATCGTACTCCAGCAGTACGCCGGGATCCACGTCCTCGAGGCGGCGCCACTCGAGGCGGTAGTCCATGATGAGCTCGCCCGACCGACCCACATCGGTCTGCACACCCAGGGCACCGCCAGTGCGCGCCAGCCGGTAGGTCGAGTGCTGTCGTTGCTCGTTGAGCAGCAGGTCGACGAAGGAACGCTGACCGTCCCCCGGGATGTTGGGCGCCTCGTAGCGCAGGCCCGCCCTCCACTCGGGCTCGGTGGTGTCCAGCGCCCACTCGTCACCGTGGTAGGACAGGCCCGCTTGACCCACCGCGCTCAGGCGGTGAGCGCTACCCCAGAGGTTGCGGTGGGTGGCCCGGGCGAAGGCCCGCACACCCTGGTCGGTGGAGGCGCCACCGCCGACGTCGAAGGCGATGCGCGGGTGCTCCTCGACGATCACCAGCAGGTCCTTGACGCGGTCCTCGTCTCCGATGAGCACGGTCTCAGCGCGGCGGAACAGCCCCAGGTCGTACAGCCCCAGCCGGGTCTGCACCAACCCGGAGCGCGTGACAGGCTCGCCCATGGTGAGGGCTATCTCCCGCTCGATCACAGGCCTGCGGGTGTGGGCGTGCCCCTGGATGATGGTGTTTCGCAACACCACCATCGGCCCCGGGGTCACCTCGAAGGTGATCCGGGCGGTGGCCGCAGCCGTATCAAGCTCGGCCCGCACCTCGACGTCGGCGTCCAGGTAGCCCTCCTCCCAGCAGGCAGCAGCGATCTCGCGGGCCAGCCCGTCCATCTCCGAGGGGTTCAAGGGGGCATCCACCAGCTCGCGGGCCCCCTCGAGCACTGTGGCCGCCCCAGGGCAAGGCTCGCCGTCCAGACTCAGGGACCTGAGCATGGTGCGCGGCCCCTCATCGACCTGCAGCGTCAGGTCCAGGGGCACGCGCCCCAGCCAGCCGGCTTCACCGACCTCGACGCCGGAGAGCGACAGGCGGGCGTCCAGATAGCCCTGGCTGCGGTAGAACTCCCGCACCTCGTCCAAGGCCAGCGCCACCTCGCTGTCGGTCATCCAGTCGTGCCCGATGACCTCGGGGCTGGCCTCGCGCATCGCATCGCCCAGGTAGCGCTCGCTGAACGCCTCGGCGCCCTCGAAGTGCATGGCCTCGATGACGTGGCGAGGCCCCTGCTCCACCTGCACGGTCACCAGCCGGTCACCGCGCACATCCGTGGACTCGACCACCACCACCGCCTCGAGCCAGCCGTGGCGCTGCAGGTCCTGCCGCACCCGAGCCTCGGCCTCCCGCAGGATCTCCTCGCTCACCTGCCCTACCAACTGCTCCCGCACCAGCTTGACCAAGCGCCGCCGGGTGGTGCCGGAGACCCCCCGCACGTCCACCTCCACCCGCCGCCCAGCCTGGACCACCATGGTCAGCTGGGCGTCGCCGCGATCGCCCTGCTCGGCCGCCAGCAGCGCCCTCACGTCGGCCTCGGGGTAGCCCTTGCGCCGCAGCAGGTTCTCGAGATCCTGCCGCGCCTCGACCACGGCCTCCCGCACGTAGCGCTTGCCCTTGCGCAGGCGCGGTCGCCGCACCGCGCGCTTGGCCGCGGCCTGGACCCGAGTGGGCACGCCCACCATGCTCATGGACAGCAGGACCTGCGGCTCCCCCTCCTCCACCACCAGCTCCACGTCCACACGGCGGCTGTCCACAGGCTCGGTGACGACCTGGATCTCGGCCTCGGGGAAGCCCTCGCGCAGGTAGAACTGCCCCAAGCGGTCCTCGACCGCGTCCACGTCCTGCTCGTCGTAGAACGGATCGCCCTTGCTCAGTCCGGAGGCCGCCTCCACCTCGCGGCGGGTGGCCTTGCGTGCGCCAGCGACGTCGAGGCGACGAATGCGGGGCGGCGGCCGCACCCGGTAGACCAGG
>CAZHIK010000819.1:3078-4514 GCA_964532635.1 uncultured Enterobacterales bacterium | reverse complement strand
CTAGGCGCAACCCACTCTGGAAAAAAAAACGGGCTCTCGAAAAAAAAAAACAGCGCCGAAGAAGTCGTCCATAACGCTATTTACCCCTTTATAATCAGAATTCCTGTAGCTGATGGATAGCGTTAATGAAAGGCTGCTAAGGTGTTGATAAAACTCCGAAAATGAGAGCATCCAACATAAGCGCCTCTGGCTGAGGCTCGAGGCCGATCCTCCACGATGCCGACCACCGCGGGAAAAAAGTCCGATCCGGGGGCTTGCCGTTGACCGGGGCTTTACGCTATGACCGCTGCGTCGGAGTCAGTCCAGCTCCGCATTCACCACAGAAGCCAACTTTCGGGAGAAAGCAATGAACAAGAAGGAACTCGCTGTCAAGCTCGCGTCGCAGACCGGCCTCACCCAGGTCAAGTCCATGGAAGTCCTGAACGCCCTGTTCGATGCCAACGAGGGCATCATCGGCGGCGAGCTGGTCGGCGGTGGCAAGGTCTCCATCCCCGGCTTCGGCACCTTCATCACCAAGACCCGCGCTGCTCGCGTCGGTACCAACCCCTCCACCCAGGCCAAGATCGAGATCCCCGAGCGCAAGTTCCCCGCGTTCCGTCCCGGCAAGACCCTCAAGGAGCTGATCTCCGGCTAGATCGGTCTACGGTCGGACCAGCCTGGTCCGCTCCCTCCCCGCGAAGGCGCGGGCCACACTCAGGCTGGTTGAGCGAAGGCACCGCATTTGCGGTGCCTTCTGCTCTTCAGGGGTTTTCCCTGAAGGCTCCGCGTCTCAGGCGGGGCACTCGGCCGAGCCCGAAGGGCTGGAGGTTGGAACAGGTGGTGCCTGCAGCCCGGTGGTCTATCGGGCCGTATCCGAGGTGTCGGTCTGCGGAGAGCCCGTGTGGGTGGGGCTCGTATCTCGAGGGCCGGTGTCGTCGGGGCCGGTGTCGCCCTGTGTGTCGGTTGGATCGCTGTCGCCGCTACCGGTGTCGGTTGGGCCGGTGTCGGCCCCGGTGTCGGTCGGTGGGGCGAGCACTTCGAGAGGGAGGGCGTTGCTCTCGCCGTGGCGATTGTAGAGACGGACCACCGTAGCGCCGGGATCGACCTGGGGAACCACGAAGCGGACGGTCTCGAGACACTCGGTGCAGAGCAGGTCACAGGGATCACAGTCGTCGCAGCCGGTGCATGACTGCTCCGTGAGACATTCGTCGCACTCCTCGCAGCCCGCACGCTCGAGCTCGATGATGGTGGCGCGTGCGTCGCCGACGTAGATCGCGGTGTCGTAGGCCGAGGTGAAGGGCCGCCCCGAGGTGAGCACCTGATCCCCAACCGAAGCCTCCTGGGGCTCCAGGGATGCGAGGGAAACGTCACAGGGGCTCGGTGAGAAGCTGTCGCTGGTGTCGCAGCCGCTCGAGAGGAGCAGGGTCAGCAGGACGCTGGGAGCGATGCGGAACGCG
>CAZHIK010000819.1:0-3068 GCA_964532635.1 uncultured Enterobacterales bacterium | reverse complement strand
GTCGGGCTCTGCGAGCCCTCGGGCGGCCTGGCGGCGGTGCCGCGGCAGCGAGGTGGTGGGCGCGGGCTCGTAGGGGCTGGCCTCGGCGCCCGCGGGGGGGGCGTGGGGATCGGCGAAGCGGACCCCACCAGCCTCGAGCCTGGCCATCATGTCGGCAGGGAATGTGATCACCAGCACGCGGCCGCAACTGCACTGGACCTCGGAGCCCGCCAGGGGGTAGGGCTGGGAGAAGCGATGCACGTAGCTGCAGTGGGGGCAGGTGATCTTGATCGGCATGGGTGCGCGGGCGCAGGCGGGGGACGCGGCGAGGTCGCTCGCGGAAAGGACCCGGGGGCATAACCCGTCCTTCCCTGGACAGGGCAAGCGAGGAATCGCGGCTGTGGCCGGAGGGTTCCACCGGGGAGGCCTCGCTCGGCCTGGCGGCGAAGCCGACCCGCCACCACAAAGCGGCGCTTAGCGCGTTGACAGGCGGCCCATCGTGGACCTAAGGTTCACGTTCCCCCTCCGATCTCCCACCCCTGCGGCGAGCGGTCACGATCACCCCCGAGAAGAACATGCTGAAGCGGATTTCGAGGCACGTGCTCATGCTCACCGGTGCCATGGGTGTCAGCGTTGTTGGCTACTACATGGCGGTGTGCCTCGGTGGCTTCGAGGGCGCCACGGTGCGGGCTGGTCCCTTCGGCAGCCTGGGTGTGGACCTGGCCTCCACGCATCAGCTCGCCGATCTGCAGCTGTTCGATCGCACGCGCTACTTCGTGCGGGAGCGCTACGTGGAGCCGGGTCGGATCGATCCCGAGGCCATGTTCGACGCTGCGCTCGACGCGGTCGAGCGTGAGGTCGACAGCGTGCTGCTCGTCCGTGAGCCCGGCGGTCGGTTGCTGCATGTCTCGGTCGGCGCCTACACCACCACCCTGCTCATCGACGAGATCGACAGCCTGGACGCCCTGCGGGACCGCCTCGGCCAGGTGGCCGCTGTGCTGCAGGAGCGCCTCGACTCGGACAAGGTGGACCTGCCTGGGGTGGAGTACGCCCTGTGCAACGGGATGCTCTCCACCCTGGATCCCCACTCGGTGCTGATGCCGCCCGATCTGTCCAAGGACATGAACACGGAGAACCAGGGTGAGTTCGGCGGCCTGGGCATTACCATCACGCTGCGCAAGGGGCGCCTGACGGTGGAGTACCCCCTCGAGGACACCCCGGCGTACCGGGCGGGCCTCAAGGCTGGCGATCACATCGTGCGGATCGAGGAAGAGTCCACCATCAACATGACCCTGGACGAAGCGGTCTCCAAGCTGCGGGGTCCTGTGGGAGCGCCGGTGACCATCATGGTCATGCGCGACATGTGGGACGAGGCGCGCCCCTTCACCATCGTGCGCGATCTCATCCGCATCAACCCCGTCGAGGGTGAGCTGCTCGAGGGTGGTGTCGGCTATGTGCGCATCAAGAGCTTCCACGCGAACACCTCTCGCGACATGGACGCGGTGCTGAGCGGCTTCCGGCGTGATCTCGGAGGTGCTCCCCAGGGACTGGTCCTCGATCTGCGCGACAACGCGGGCGGCTTCCTCACTCAAGCCATCGAAGTGAGCGATCGTTTCGTGGACAGCGGCGTGATCGTGTCCACGGTGGGCGCCGACGGTCACCGCACCAGTGAGCGGGCCTCGGCGTCGCGCACCGAGCCGGACTACCCCATCGTGGTGCTCGTCAACGCCCACTCGGCTTCGGCTTCGGAGATCGTGGCCGGCGCGCTGCGCAACCTCGACCGCGCTGCGGTCCTGGGCGAGCGGACCTTCGGCAAGGGCTCGGTGCAGCACCTGTACGAGAACGCCGACGAGTCCCAGCTCAAGCTCACTGTGGCCGAGTACTTCACTCCAGGCGATCACTCCATCCAGTCGGTGGGCATCCCGCCCGACATCCTGCTCGTGCCCCAGGTCGTCTACCCCGGTGGTCAGCCCGATCCCGACTCCGGCGAGGAAGACGAGCGCATGGTCTTCCTGCTTTGGCGCGATCGCGTCACCCGTGAGGCCGATCTGGATCGACACCTCCAGGCCCACGCCCTCGCGATCGAGCCCTCTGCCTCGAGCATCGCCTACCTGCGCGACATCAAGGCGGACGAGCAAGCCCGGCGCCAGGAGCACCGCGATCTCAGCCGCGACTGGGAGGTCCAGTTCGCGCGCGAGGTGCTGCTCAACGCGGCGGGCGCCCGTCGTGCCGACGTGGTGGCGGCCGGGGCCACGGTGGTCGGCCGCCGGCTCGAGGCCGAAGCGGACACGGTGGCTGGGGCCTTCGATGCCCTGGGGGTCGACTGGACCATGGGGGCGCAGCCCGAGCATCCGCAGCTCGAGATCCGAGTGGATCTGGGCGCCGACGGCAAGCTGGTGGCGGGCCAGGAAGAGGACATCACCCTCGAGCTCACCAACGTCGGCGGCGAGCCGGTCTATCAGGTGATGGCAGTCTCGGCCTCGGACAACGAGCGCCTCGACGGCTACGAGTACTTCTTCGGGCTCATCGAGCCAGGTCAGACCCGCTCGTGGGTTCAGCCCGTCAAGCTCGACCACGGCTACCCCTACGAGGTCGGCCGGGTGGTGTTCGACCTCCGCGATGGCTCGGGGCACAGCCTCGGGCGCGAGGAGCTGCGCATCGAGGTGGAGGGGGCCGATGTGCCCTCGTTCGCCTACGCGCTCGAGGTCATCGATGACGGCTCGGGCGAGAGCATCGGCGATGGTGACGGGATCCCGGAGCCGGGCGAGACCATCGAGCTGGCCCTGCTGCTCGAGAACGTCAGCGGGGTGGACGCGGTGGAGGCCTTCGCCAAGCTCCGCAACCGCTCGGGCGCGGCGGTGGATCTGGAGCTGGGGACCCTCGAGCTGGGGGCGCCCGCAGCCGGCGAGTCCGCCAGTGGCCGCTTCCGGTTCTCACTGCGAGCCGACGAGCCGGTCGAGCAGCTCGACCTCGAGCTGGTGGTTGGCGACAACGAGCTGTACGACTACGGCGCTGTGCTCCGGGCTGGCTTCTATGACTACGCCACCATCGGTGAGGAGATCACCATTCCCATCGAGGACGCGGTGGTC
>CAZHIK010000818.1:0-4521 GCA_964532635.1 uncultured Enterobacterales bacterium | reverse complement strand
CCTGCGCGATCCACCACCTGGACCTGCCGTGGGAGCCCGCCACCCTGCAGCAGCGCAACGGCCGCGGCGTGCGCCAGGGCAACACCCTGCAGACCATCGAGGTCAACTACTACTTCGCGCTGCGCTCCCAGGACGGGCTGCGCTTCAACCTCATCCAGGGCAAGCTCGGCTGGATGACGGAGCCGAACCGATCATGCCCGCAAACCGCAGGCGCGTCGTACCGGATCTTGACCCCGCCCGGGTCCAGGGTCACCCGGTCCAGCACCTTGGCCAGCGCCTCCCGTCGCTCCAGCAGGGGCCGGTTGTGCCACGCCTCCAGCACCGCCTCGCGGAAGCGCTCCGGGTCCACCTCGTCCATGCTGGGCACCGCCTGGCGGGCCGGTAGCGCCGCCAGCTTCAACCGCGCCGTCTCCCGCTGAGCCATCAAGGGCGCGGTGATCGCCTTGGCGTCCTCCTCGTCGATCATGCCCTCGATGGCGTGGGTAGCGGTGAGCCGGATCTTGCGGTCCAGCTCGGCCACCTGGGCGGTGAGCCGCTCCCGCTCGACCGCGGCTTGGTCCTCGTCGCTGCTGGACAGGGCCTCGATGGTGTTCTCGAGCAGCATCCTCACGTTGTCCGGGGCCAGCACCTGCTCTTCGATGGCGCGCATCACGGGTGTGTCCAAGTCCTCCACCCTCACACTGATACCATCACAGGACTCCTTGTTGTCCCTCCGGGTACCACAGAAGTAGAGGTGGGCCCGCTTGCCGCCCCGGGTAGTGGCCACGGTACAGATGCGGCCCCCACAGGTCCCGCAGCGCAGGAACGGTGTCAGGAGGCCATGCTTGCCCACCAGCAGCGGGTTCGCCCCGTTGCCCTTCCCCTGCTTGCGCCCCGTGGCCCGCAGCTTGCGCTTGGCCTGGATGCGGGCGAAGGTCTCGTCGTCCACCGCCGCCTCGTGGGCGTCCCGGTAGACGATCTCCCCCTTGTTCACGACGTGGCCGCAGTAGACCGGATTCTTGAGGATGTAGTGGACGTGGCGGGACCGCCAGGTGCCCGGAGCCACCTCGCGGGGGTGGTTGGCCTCGGTGGGTGGGCGCACGCCCTCGCGGGTCAACCGCTGGGCGATGCGACGCCCGCCGTCGTTGCCCTCGTCGGCCATGCGGAAGATGCGCCGAACCACCTCGAAGTCCTCGCGGGTGGCCTCGGTGACCATGAGCTTCTTGCCACCCTCGACCTCCACCGCCTCGTAGCCGAACGCCGTGGTGCCGTAGGCCCAGAAACCCTTGGCAGCCTGAGACGCCATCCCGCGCTGCACGTTCTGGGACAGCTCCTCGGAGTAGCGCTCCGCCAGCCAGGCCAGGATGGGCCGGATCAGCTTCTGCATGGAGCGATCCCCCACCTCGTGCTCGGTCAGGGAGACGATCTCGATGTCGGCGTCGTCCAGCGTGGCCAGGGCGCGCAGGCAGTCGAACATGTTGCGGGCGATGCGGGAGAAGGCCCAGACGTACAGCCGCTCGATGCGACGGAGCTCCCCCCGGCCACGCCCTCGACCCCGCAGGGCCTCGCGTTGGGCCTCGGCCCGCCGGATCAGCCTCCGGTAGCTGCTGCGACGCTTGGTGGAGCGTCCGCTGATGCCCTCGTCCACGAACCAGTTCTCCGGGGGGATCACGACCCCATCCGCCGCAGCACGGCGCTCGATCTCGGCTCGCTGCTGCTCGATGGACTTGTCCTGCTTCGGATCACTGCACCTCAGATAGGCGGCTCCGATTCTCGTCATGGCTCGACTCCTGTGCGGTCCGTCCCTTTCGATTGACCATAATCCTGAAAGCTACGCCACCGATTTTTCGACCGCGGCCTGCAGATCCCCCAGGGTCAGGCAGGAAGCCCAGCCCAGCAGCGAGGGGGAGCCCTCCTGGGTGAGCCTGTCTCCCACCTTCGGCACCCGGGGACGCCTCCTGGCCGCGGCCTTCTTCACCACGCGCAGCATGTTGGACAGGGAGCTTGCTTGCAGGTCGGGCAGGTGACGCCGGGCCTGGACCTCGATGGCCTCGAGCCCCTGGTCGAAGTCGTGGTTCGCTGCAGCCTCCGCCAGCGGAGCCGAGGGCTGGTCCGCAACCCACAGCCGCAGGGTGGGCACGGGAGCCACCAGGGCGTTGCCGTGGGGCCGAATCCCCTTGGGACCCAGGACTTCCACCCAGGCAGACACGCCTCCGGGGCCAGCGAAGGTCGCGATGCAGCCCCGTCCTGCGCGCACATCGTCGCTCAGCTCGTCCAGGGCCTGCTCGGAGAAGATCGGTGCGGGACACGCAGCGCTCATGTTCACCTCCTGGAGCGGGGAAAGCCCTGTCGCATGGCGACCGCTCGGGTAGATTTTACCCACGTTCGTTGTTGCTTGCAAGCCCTGTTGAGTATATTCTACCCATCACGAGGAGCTAGCCATGACCATCCCCCACTCCGTCGGCCTCTCCAGCATCATCGGGCGCATCATCGCGGCCCTGCGCCGGGAGGTCGGCGCGTCCCAGTCCGCCATCGCAGGGCGCCTGCGCTGGGACCGCAGCCTGCTTGCGCGCATCGAGTCGGGCCGGAACACCGCCACCATCGACAACATCTTCGAGCTGGAGGTGCTGCTACAGGGCGAGGGCCTGCTGGCTCGCCACGGCGACCTGGTGGAGCTGTGCCATCGCGTGGCGCGCGAGGCCAAGCACAGGGGCCTGGTGCCGGTGGTGGGCAAGAGCGAGCAGCAGGAGGGGCAGGAGAGCGTAGAGGCGGCCACCCTGGACCGCATCGTGGCCCGGGTGGTGGACGACTGGCTGATGGATCTGGAGGACGAGCGAGCAGACGCGCGCCCGCCTCGCAGGAAGAAGCGCCGCAGGTGAACAGGAGGCCATGATGGGCAGACGTGACGACTGGGACGACGACGAGACCGAACTGCCCTGGTGGGCATCGGACGACGTGGATGATGGCGACGAGGATGGCGAGGAACTCAGCGAACTCGACTTCGAAGGGATCGAGGTCGAGGACGCCATCGCCTTCAACGCGCTGGTCCACTTCCACGCGGAGCGGGGCGACGGCCTCGAGAGCGAGGCCAAGCGCATCGCCCTCGCGGCTCTTGCCCAGGACGCCTTGGCGTTGAAGGAGCGCCGGCAAGCCCGGGAGGCGGCGGAGGCCGAAGCCTTGGAGCAGGAGCGGCGCGAGGAAGAGGAACGGCTGGCCCGCGAGGAGGCAGAGCGCCGAGCCCACGAGTCAGCAGAGCGGCAAGCACGGGTGGAGGAAGAGCGACGGGCACGACAGGCTGCGGAGCGCCGAGCCCACGAGGCCGCAGAGCGGCAAGCGCGGCTGGAGGCAGATCAGCGGGCGCGACAGGCAGCGGAGCGCCGGAAGCGGGAACGGCTCGAAGAAGAAGATCGGAGATCCGAGGCGGCCCGAGATCCCGCGGGTTGGGACCGACAGCGCCGTGCCCGTCAGGCTCGAGAGCGCCAGCGCCCACACGAGCCCACTCGTCCCAACAGGGAGCGCTCTAGCAGGAACCCCAGCGGAGCTCCTGGGTCCGCTGTGGCGTCCAAGTCCGCAGGCCGTGCCGGACAGCGTTCATCGTCCAAGCCCCCCGGGCAAGCCGCACAGCGCCGCTCTGGCACCCCCGCCGCGAGGCAGCCTCGGCCTGGCATCGAGGTCCGAAACCGTGCTCGAGCGGAGGACCGGCGGCTCGCACGGCAGGCCGCCCAGGCGCGCGCTCGAGCAGCACAGGCGGAACCCCAGCGTGAGCGCCAGCATCGCCCCCAGCCCCGACAGCCTCTTCGCCCTACACAGAAGCCCAGGGAGAAGCCGCGCCTGCGGCGGCCGCCCGAGAACGCCACCAGCTGTTCCGGAGTGCCCCGGGTTCCCGAAAGGCCATCTGCGCCTCCGAAGCCTATACCCACGCCTCCGAAGCCCGCGGTCACGCTCACCGGCTCGGACCTCGCTGCCTGGCGCACACGTCGGGGCTTCAACCAGCAGGCCGCCGCGAAGCACCTGGGGGTGGGCCAGGGCACGATCTCCAAGGCCGAACGCAAGGGGAACAAGCCCCTGGGACCGACCTTGCAGCGGGCGCTGGCGTCCGCGCTCGCATCCGGCGCACCAGCGCGATGAAGATCACGCCGCGCTTCGCCCTGACACCCCCGTTCACGGGGGAGGGGCCGCATGGGGAGCCCGTGGTTGGGGACTGCTGGGGCGCTGGTGACCAGCTTACCAGAGGTGGTTCCAGAAGGAATATTCTTCGTATTCCACCGAATAAGGCCCACTATTCCATCTGGTGGCCACTGGTTGTGCACGAATAATCCTGCGTGGTTCCACCGAGGTGGTCACCGCGAGGTAGTGATATCCAGGAATTTCGGGCTAGCTCAATCGTAAGCACTCGACCAACCCATCTGTGGGCCCCTGTCGAGGGACGCTACTGCGGGTCATCCAGGGTGACTACGGGTCGGCGAGCCTGTCGTCCTCGAGGGCGTCGGCGTAGCCCTTGGGGGTCAGCTCGAGGATCCGGTTGCGTGGCCACCAATGCAG
>CAZHIK010000817.1:0-4522 GCA_964532635.1 uncultured Enterobacterales bacterium | reverse complement strand
AACATCAACTTCTCCAAAAGCTCGAGCATCACCCAAGAAGCGCAAGCGCAGCTTCTTGAGGCGCCTGGTGGTGGTGTTCTTGGTGCTCTGCCTGCTTGGAAGCCTCGCGGGCGTGCTCACCGCATGCGGCGCGGTGCTGTACTTCCGGCAGGATCTGCCCACCCTCGAGACCTTGCAGGACTACCGGCCGCCCACGGTCACAGTGGTCTACGACCACAAGGGCGAGCTGCTCGGTGAGATCTACGAAAAGCGCCGCTATGTGGTTCCCCTCGAGGACATCCCCGAGCACGTCCAGGACGCCTTCATCGCCTCCGAGGACGCCAACTTCTGGAACCACCCCGGTGTGGATCCAATGGGCATCGTGCGCGCGGTGCTGCGCAACGCGCTCAAGGGCAAGAAGGCCCAGGGCGCCTCCACCATCACCCAGCAGGTGGCCCGCAACTTCCTGCTGTCCAGCGAGAAGAAGTACTCCCGCAAGATCAAGGAGATGATCCTGGCCACCCGGGTGGAAGAGGCCTTCACCAAGGAGCACATCCTCTACCTGTACCTCAACCAGATTTACCTGGGCTCCGGCGCCTACGGTGTCGAGGCCGCCTCGCGAGCCTACTTCGACAAGCACGTCCAGGACATCACCCTTGCAGAGGCGGCCATGCTGGCTGGCCTGCCCCAGCGGCCGTCGGACTACTCCCCCCACAACCACTGGGAGAAGGCCCGCTCGCGGCAGATGTACGTGCTGGGCCAGATGTTCGACAAGGGCTTCATCGACGAGCCCACCTACGAAGCTGCCAAGGCCGAGCGCATCCCCATCCATCAGCAGGGCAACCCCTTCCTCGAGCAGGCGCCCTACTTCACCGAGCACGTGCGCCGCTACCTGGTGGACACCTACGGCTTCGACAAGATCTACAACGACGGCCTGATCGTGCACTCCACCTGCGACATGGATCTGCAGAAGGTGGCTCGCGAGGGCGTAGCCGACGGTGTGCTCACCGCCGACAACAACGTGGGCTGGCGCGGCGCCGAGGAGACCCTCGCCGAGGCCGCCATCGCCCCGCGCCTGGCCGAGCAGGAGGAAGCCCTGCGCCAGGCCGAGTCCAAGGCCGTGCTGCACGTGGGCTCCACCGACGATCCCGGCTCGGACTACGCCCCGGTGCCCGAGCGTTCCACCCTGGTCCAGGGCGAGCGCTACGAGGCCGTGGTCCTCGAGGTCACCAAGAAGCACGCGGTGCTCGGCATCGGCGCCCACAAGGCCCTCGTCCCGTTGTCCTGGACCAAGTGGTCCATCGAGCCCAACCCCGAGCGCTCCTACCGCTACCGCAGCCAGGACAGCCTCGACAACGTCCTGAAGCGCGGCGATCTCGTCACGGTCACCGTCGAAGCCCTGGACGCCTTCGAGACCAAGCCCTTCGACGGCTACGACGCCGCCGGCCCCGGTCCCTTCCTGGCGGTGAAGCTGTACCAGCCCCCCAACCTCCAGGGCGCGTTCCTGGCCTACCGCCTCGAGGATGGCGCCGTGCTGTCCATGGTGGGCGGCTACGACTTCGAGGACTCGGAGTACAACCGCGCCATCCAGGCCCGTCGCCAGGTGGGCTCCACCTTCAAGCCACTCGTCTACGCCGCGGCCATCGAGTCCGAGGAGCTCACCGCGGGCTCCATGGTCCAGGACGCTCCGGTGATCTTCAACGTGCTCGACGAGAAGCTGTGGAAGCCGGCCAACTACGGCGACGAGTACCTGGGCAACATCTCCCTGCGCAAGGCGCTGCAGTTGTCCCGCAACGTCTGCACCGTGCGCGTGCTCGATCGCATCGGCCTGGAGCCGGTCTACGAGCTGGCGGGTCCCAAGCTGCGCATCGGCTACCAGACCCCGGCTTGTGAGCGCACCCACGTGCCCGAAGGTTCCGAGTGCAAGGGCACCATGACCCCATCGCCCGTCGAGGGCATGGCCTGGTGTGAGTGGTGCGATCCCGAGTCGTGTCCCCTGGTGAGGGTCCACGAGGACTTCGAGTGTATGGACGTGCCCCAGGAACTCGAGGGCGAGCAGTGGTGCCACTCCTGCGACGTCAACATCCGCGTCTGCGACTGGCTGCCCCCCGAGAAGTTCCCAGAGGGCGAGGAGTGCCGGGGGCAGCGCAAGGACGCCAAGGGCAACACCGTCTGTCGTTCCTGCGACCTCAGCATGGGCCTGGGCTCGAGCTCGCTGACCATGGTGGAGCTGGCGCGGGCCTATAGCGCCTTCGCAACCTTCGGCCGGCTGGTGGAGCCCCACTTCATCGATCGGGTGGTGGAGCGCGACGGTACCGTCATCGAGTCCTACGAGCCTCCGGCCGAGTGGGCCCGGGTGCTGGAGCCCGAGGTGGCCGGCATCGCCCACTGGCTGGTGCGCCAGGTGGCCACCGGCGGCACCGCGGCGCGGAGCAACCAGCTGGGCATCCAGGTGGCGGGCAAGACCGGCACCACCAACGACTTCCACGACGCCTGGTTCGTCGGCTACAACCCCGACTACATCGCCGCAGCGTGGGTGGGCTACGATCAACCCCGCTCCATCGGTCAGTCCTTCACAGGTGGCCGCACGGCCCTGCCCATCTGGATGGACTGGTTCGAGGCCGCGGTTCCGCGGGAGAGCGCCCCAACCTTCCGCGGCATCCCCGGTGTGCAGTGGCTGCCCATCGACGAGTCCACCGGCCGCGTGGCCTCCGGCGGGATCTCCATGCCCATGCTCGAAGGCACTGCCCCCGAGGGCTCCACCTCCGTCGAGGTGGGTCAGAAGACCGCTGAAGACCTGTTGACCACGGATTTCTGATACGATCCGCCGAGTTGCCCCGCCCTGGCCCAGCCGGCGCCAGGGCCACCTCTCGGATGGTGAATGAGCGAGAGAGCACCGGTCCTGCTGATCGCCGAGGACGACGCCGTGGAGCGGGAGCGCTTGGTGGGCATGGCCGAGGAGCTGGGCTTCAGGGTGGTGCAAGCCAAGGACGGCGAGCAGGCCCTGACACTGATGCGGCGTGCCATGCCGGACCTGGTGGTGACCGACTACTACATGCCGAACCTGGATGGGCTGGGGCTGGTCAAGCGGCTGCGGGCCGATCCCCGGGGATCTCGGGTGCCGGTGATGGTGATCACCTCCGACGATCTGCGACGCACCAAGATCAGGCTGCTGCAGGCGGGAGCCGACGACTTCCTGGTCAAGCCAGTGGACAACCTCGAGTACCGCGCGCGCTTGAGCGCCATGGCCCGTAGGGCACGGCTGCTCGAGCGCCTCGGGCAGGCCCTGACGGTGCAGGGCAAGGCCCGCAAGCGCCTCGAGCGGCGGCTGGCGAGGCCCTCGGACATGGTCATCGCCCTGGCGGCCGCCATGGAGCGGGGGGCCGATCAAGGCCGCATCCGGGCTCACCTGCGGCGGGTCTCGGAGCTGTCGGGGATGCTGGCCCACGCCTACAGCGGTGACACGGATCTGGCCGAGTCCTTGCGGCAGCTCAGCGTCCTGCACGACGTGGGCATGGTGGGCATCACCGAGCGCATCTTCCAGGAGCCTGGGGTGCTGGCGGACGAGGACTTCGAGGAGGTCAAGACCCACACCCTGCTCGGCTCGGAGATGCTCCGAGAGGCCGGGCTGCCCGAGCTGGCCTGCAACATTGCGCTGTACCACCACGAGCGCTGGGACGGCGGGGGCTACCCCCACGGCCTGGTGGGTGACAACGCGCCGCTCGAGGCCCGCATCGTCGCTGCGGTCGATGTGTTCGACGCCTTGCTCGTGGGCCGTCTCGAGGGCAGGTACCGTTCCATGGAGGAGACCTGGTACGCCTTCGAGGACGCCATGGAGGCCGGCCACCTGGACCCCGATCTCGCCGGTAGCTTCATGGCGCTGGGTGAGCGGGTCTCCAAGGTGGTGCGGACCTGGCCGGTAGGGCCTGCGCGGGCGGAGGCCTGGCGCTGATGGCGGTCTTCGAGCCCCGTCCGGGAGTGCGGCTGGGAGACTGGGTGCTGGTCCGGCCTGGCGGCGCCGGCGAGTGGGAGGGAAGCTGGTTGGTCCAGGACGGAGCTGGTGCTCTGGGTGTGGCCTACGTGCTCAGGGCCACCCGAGGGCTGGATCTGGGCCGGCTGGCGGCCAGCAAGCACCCGGCCCTGGTGGAGGTTGTGGGCTTCGGCGAGCACCCCTTGCCCTGGCTGGTGCGGGAGTGTGTGTCGGGCAAGCCCCTGTCCACCTACCTGATGTCGGGTGCGGCACCCGAGCCCCTGATCGTCTCCATCGCGGCGCAGGTGGCCAGCGGGCTGGCTGCCCTGCACGCCGACGGTCTGTGCCACGGGATGCTCAGCGATGGCCGAGTCCTGGTGGAGTCCATCCGCGAGCCACGGGTGCTGCTGGTGGGCCACGGCCTGTCCGGGGAGCGCCGCCAGGGCGGTCTGGACCACGCCGCGCCGGAGAGCGTTCGCGGCGCCCTGATGGAGCCCTCCTCGGACGTCTACACTCTGGGAGCAGGCGACAGAACCGGGAGCCAGCCTCCGCGGGTGGCCTGCACGGCCAGGA
>CAZHIK010000816.1:0-4525 GCA_964532635.1 uncultured Enterobacterales bacterium | reverse complement strand
ATCAGGGCGTACGCCCCATGGACACCTCGCACCCCGATGCGGTTTACGCTCCCGCTACATCACCAGGGCCAAGGTGAGCGCGTGGGTGGGCGACTGCAGCCCATCGTCGCTGGGGCCCAGGTCGATCCAGATCCCGTACTGCAGATCGAGGGCTTCGTGGCGAAGCCCCAGGCCAGCGCCCAGGGCGTGGCGAACATCGCCCGCGTTGCGGGACCAGCCCAACCGCAGCGGCACGAGATCGGCAAAGACGTACTCGGTGCCCAGGCCGAAGTCCACGCCATCGAGCTCGGTGACCGGCAGGCTGGCGTCGGCCAGCAGACCCCAGCCCTGGATGGGCTCGTAGTGCAACCCCGCGTCGACCCGGCCCTGGTCCTCGAAGCCCCGCGCGCCATCGACCAGCAGCGGCCAGGTGGTGCCCAGGCTGAGGGCCAGGGTCTGGTGGGGGCGACCGGAGATGCTCCCGCCGAGGCGGAACCCACTGCCGTCACCCGCGCGCCCCGTGCGACGCCAGAAGTACCCACCGTGCACGCCGATGGCCAAGCGCCGATCGTCGTCGGCCGCCATGGCCATGCCCACGGCGATGTGCTGGGCAGCGGCAGGGTTGTCGGAGTCGGCATCCGGCAGCTCCCAGCCCGGCAGCTCGCTGTTGTACATGGGCATGTCGGGGTGGTGCATGTAGGTGTAGACCACGCCCATGGTCAGGCGGCTGGTGCGCGAGTCGAGGGCCGCCACCTCGAAGCCCTTCCAGCCCCCCGGGGTGAGGAAGTCCGAGCCGTGGATGTCGTAGCGAGACTCGAGGGCCAGCGCCGAGGATCCGTACCAGACGTTGTCGAGGTTGGTGGGTGAGCCGAGGCCTGTGCCCGCCATTCCCATGCGCGTGGCATCGGCCGGCGTGAAGGGATCGAGATCGGCGTCGAGGGCAAGCGCGGCAGGGCACAGGAGGCCCGAGAAGAGCAACAGCGCCACACCCACCGAGGGCCCGATACCGCTCCGACCGGGGGGAAGTTGCGGGAAAACCCGCTGACACCGTAGGTTCCGGTGCTGACTGGTCTTGCGGTGTTTCATGGAATCCACTACTATGGGGCGCTTTCCGAACCGGCAATCCGTTGTCGGTATTCCGTCGGACCCACGACGGCCGGCTTACCCCTCGGAGATGGCATGGACAAGAAGAAGCAAGAGTTCTTCCGCAAGCTCCTCATGGATCGCCTCCAGGCCTTGCTGGAAGACGCCGGCGCCACCATCGGTGACCTCACCGAGGACAAGGAGCGGCTGGCCGACGACATCGATCTCGCCTCGATGGAGTCCAACCGCGACTTCCAGCTCCGCATCCGCGACCGCGAGCGCACCCTGATCCACAAGATCCGCCAGGCCCTGCAGCGTCTCGACGAAGGCGAGTACGGCTACTGCGTGGTCTGCGGTGAAGAGATCAGCGAACGCCGCCTGCTCGCGCGTCCGGTGGCCACCCACTGCATCGACTGCAAGACGGAAGCCGAGCAGCTCGAGCGACGCTCCCGCGAGTTCTGATCCCCGCCGGGCTGTGGCCTGATCGCGGCTTGCGTCCGCGACCCGCTGCCTATACGCATCGCACCCACGAACCGTGAGGATGTCGATGCCAGCGCAACGTGTGACCCGTGCAGTCTTCCCTCTGGCAGGGCTGGGCACCCGCTTCCTTCCCGCCAGCAAGGCCGTTCCCAAGGAGCTGTTGCCCCTGGTGGATCGCCCAGGCCTGGACTACATCGTGGCCGAAGCCGTCGCCGCGGGCATCGAGGACATGGTCTTCGTGGTCTCCAAGGGCAAGGAAGCCATCCTGGAGCACTTCGCCAAGGATCACTACCTCGAGCAGTACCTCGAGGAGCGCGGCAAGTCCCACCTGCTCGCCGAGGTGCAGCGCGCCGCGCGCCTGGCCACCATCGTGGCCGTGCGCCAGCACGACGCCCTGGGCCTGGGCCACGCGGTGCTCACCGCCCGCCCCGCCATCGGCAACAACCCATTCGCGGTGCTGCTTGGCGACGACGTCATCCACAACCCCGCCAAGCCGGCCCTGCGCCAGCTGTTGGACATCTGGGACGACAAGGGCGAGTGCGTGGTGGCCCTCATCGAGGTGCCCCGCGATCAGACCCACCGCTATGGGATCTGCGACGGCACCGTCCGCGGCCGCCTGATGGAGGTCACGGGCATGGTGGAGAAGCCGGCTCCGGCCGACGCCCCGAGCAACCTGAGCATCGTGGGCCGCTACGTGCTGCCCGGTGAGATCTTCGACATCCTCGAGCGCACCCCCAAGGGCGCGGGCGGTGAGATCCAGCTCACCGACGCCCTGGCAGTGCTCGCGGGCCGCGGCCAGGCCTGGGGCTGCCTCTTCGAAGGGCGGCGCTACGACACCGGCAACGTCATCGGCTGGCTCGAGGCCACCATCGGCCTGGCCCTGGCCCGCCCCGAGCTCGAGGCCCAGGTCCGCGAGCTCCTGAGGGCGGCGCTGGACTGAGCGGACAGGAATCGTCCGGCAAGAGCTCTGTGTCACCCCATGTAGGGGCGGGGTTCACCCCCGCCCGTTACTGCCGCCGGGTGTTCGGGAGCACATGAAGTGCTCCCCTACATGGGTGCATGGCTCACTATGTCCAGGTCGCCGTGGCCGCTCCGCTGCCGGAGCCGCTCACCTACGCCGTGGACCTCGACCTGCTCGAGGGCCCGGTGGTCGATGGGCTGGTCCAGGGCCACGCAGTGCTGGTGCCCCTGGGCTCCCGGGTGGTCAACGGCTGGGTGGTGGGCACCGACGTCGCCTGCGACCTTCCTCCCAGCAAGGTCAAGGCCGTCCAGCGTTTGCTCGACGCGCGCCCGGTCTTCGGAGCCCAGCAGCTGAAGTTCCTGCGCTGGGCCGCCCGCTACTACCTCTCCCCCCTTGGCGAGATGCTCTCCACCGCCCTGCCCTCCGGGGCCCGGGCCAAGACCCGCCGGGTGCTGCTGCCCGGTGATTCGGCCCCCGACGCCCTGGCGGCAGAGGATGTCCCCGAGCCCCGCGCCACGGTGCTGCGCGAGGTGATCCAGCACCCAGGGCGCACCCCCCGCTCCTACACCAAGCGCCTGGCCCAGGAGCTCGAGCCAGCCCAGGTCCGCTCCGCCATCGACGCCCTGAAGCGCGCCGACCTGCTCGTGGGCGCCAACCGTGAGCTGGGCACCCGCTCCGACCGGGTCAAGCAGGTCCACCTGCTCATCGATCCGGCCGAGCTACCGGCCCACTACACCCGAGCCGGGGCCCGCATGCGCGGCGTGGTGGCCCGCATCGCCGAGGGTGGGGGGGTGATCGACCTGCCCGACCTGCTGCGCCTCGAGGGCGACTACGCCCGCACCGCGGTCAACAAGCTGGTGGAGCGCGGCGTGCTCGAGCTGCGTTCCCGCGAGCGCACCGATCCGATCCAGACCGGCGATCTGGGCGGCGCCGCCCCCGATCCCCTGCCCCCAACCCCGGCCCAACAAGCCGTGCTCGAAGCCATTGCGGCCGACGGCCCGGGCACCACCCTGCTGCACGGCATCACCGGCTCGGGCAAAACCGAGGTCTACCTGCAGGCCGCGGCCCGCGCCCTCGAGGCCGGCCAACAAGTGCTGGTGCTGGTGCCCGAGATCGGCCTCACCCCCCAGCTGGTGGGCCGCTTCCGGGCCCGCTTCGGCGACAGCGTAGCGGTGATCCACTCCGGGCTCACCGGGGTCGAGCGCCTGCGCTCCTGGCGCCGCATCCGCTCGGGCCACGCCCGCGTGGCGGTGGGGGCCCGCTCGGCCCTGTTCGCCCCCTTCCAGCAGCTTGGCCTGGTGGTGGTCGACGAAGAGCACGACGACTCCTACAAACAAGACGACGGCGTGCGCTACCACGCCCGGGACCTGGCCGTGGTGCGCGGAGCCATGGCGGGCTGCCCGGTGGTGCTGGGCTCGGCCACCCCCTCGGCCGAGACCCTCCAGAACGCCATCGGCGGCCGCTACCGCCTGCGCCAGCTCACCGCCCGCATCTCGCCGCGGCCCATGCCCGAGCTCGAGCTCATCGATCTCAACCAGCAACCCCGCGACTCCGACGGCAAGCGGCCCCTGCTGTCCCAGCATCTCGTCGAAGCCCTCGAGCAGACCCTCGCCGGCGGGGGCAAGGCCATCCTGCTCCACAACCGCCGCGGCTACGCCACCATGGTCCAGTGCCCCGACTGCGGCGGCCGCTACACCTGCCCCAGCTGCGACATCTCCCTGGTGCTCCACAAGCGCCACGGCAAGCTCACCTGCCACTACTGCGGCCTGCAGCGACCCTTTGTGCCCGCCTGCCCCAACCCGGCCTGCGAAGGCGAGGTCGAGATCCTGGGAGAAGGTGCCGAGCAGCTCGAAGAAACCCTCGAGCGGCTCTTCCCCTGGGTGCCGGTGGCGCGCATGGACGCCGACACCACCGCCGCGCGCGGCGCCCACCATCGCATCCTCGAGGGCTTCCGCACCGGCGCCACCCGCCTGCTGGTGGGCACCCAGGTGGTCGCCAAGGGCCACGACTTCCCCGACGTGC
>CAZHIK010000815.1:0-4527 GCA_964532635.1 uncultured Enterobacterales bacterium | reverse complement strand
ATGTGGACCTCGGGCAGCTCGAAGCGGGCGCGGGTGGTGGCGATGCGCTGATCGGCCACAAGCGCCAGCTGGAAGCCACCACCGGAGGCCAGGCCGTCCAACAGCGCGACCGTCACCTTGGGCAGCCGCTCGAGGCGCACCGCGATCTTCTCCCACTTGTTGAACCCGTGGATGTCGATGGGCTGGTCGGGGGAAAACGCGGCGAAGTCCATGCCGGCGCAGAAGTCGGGGCCTTCGCCCCGGAAGACCACCACGTCGGCCTCGGAGTGGTCCTCGAGATGATCGCAGACCGCGGCCAGGTCACGGATCATGGCCACATCGATGCGGTTGCGGGCCTCGGGACGAGCGAGGGTGACCAGGGCCACGAGCTTGCCGTGGAGCTCGGCCTCCTCGTAGCGAAGGGTGTGCAGAGGCTTCATGGAAGATTCTCGTGGCTGGGGTGCGCTACCAACGCACCAGGGCGGTCTCGATGGAGGTGCCGGGGCCCATGGTGATCATCACTCCGTAGTCTCCGCGCTCCACCAGACCTTCTTCGAGCAGGCGGGTGAGGGAGAACAGGAAGGAGCCCGAGCTCAGGTTTCCGAAGTCGCGCAGGACGCTCACCGTGTGGCGCACGTCCCAGGAGGTGAGGCCCACGTTGTACTTGATGGCGTCGATGACCTTCTTGCCGCCGGAGTGGATCACCCAGTGGGTGATGTGGCGGCGCTTGAGGCCGAAGCGGTCGAGCAGGCGATTCACCGGTTTCTCGACGTTCAGCCCAATGAAGTAGGGGATGTCCCGGTCGAGGAAGAAGGAGAACTTGTTCGCGTCGTCGTCCCAGTCGTAGCGCATGGCCCCGATGGCCGGGGTGATGACGTGGGACTCGAAGCCGAGCACCTGGGGAGCGAAGCGGCGATCGTCGGTGTCGTCGGAGCGCACCAGGGCTGCGGCGGCCCCGTCGCCGAAGAGGCTGTTGACCACCGCGGTGCGCAGGGTGTTGTCGAAGACGTACGCAGCGGAGCAGACCTCGATGCAGGCCAGCACAGCGTTGCGGCCTGGGTGGGCCATGGCCCAGTGGGCCACCGGCCCCAGCCCGTTGAGCCCAGCGTTGCAGCCCATTCCGACGACATCGAGGCGGGCGCAGTCTTCGCGCATACCCAGCTCCTGGACGATGTGGGCCGACAGGCCCGGCGCCAGGAATCCGGTGGTGGTGATGCACGCCATGTAGTCCACGTCTGTGGGCTCGAGCCCCTCGGCTTTCAGGCAGCGCCGCACCGCACGCGCGCCGAAGTCCCGGGCTCCGCGCAGGTGCTTGGCGAGTAATTCTCCCTGGGTCTCTTCGGGGCGGCCATGCTCGTCCGCGGGCGGGAGGATGAGGTGGCGACCGCGGATGTGCCCCGAGCGGAACAGGGACCGAACGCGCGGATCTTCCACCTGGTAGCGTTCGATGACGTCGCTCTGCCGATACCAGGTATCGGGGTTGGCGGTGCCGAGTGACAGGATGCGTGGACGAGGCGTGGACATGGCCAGGGCTTCCGGTGATGGAGCTTAGCGCAGCAGGGGGGAAATCGCTCCGATTCTTCGCTATGCTGGTGCGAGACAGGTGAAGCGCATGACCATTGGTGACGAGTCGCTCTGGGATCTCGACGAAGAGGAAAGCCCCTTCGAGGAAGCCTCCGAGGATCCAACACCACAACCGTCCGGGCCACCGGCTGATCCCGAGGCGGATCCGTTCGCCGATTCGGACGATGCCACCGGCGACGATCCGTTGGCGGACGGTGCGGAGCCGCGCAGGAGCCCTGGCGGATTCGGTGAGGGCGAGGAGGACGAGGAGGCCGTCGGCACATCCGAGGCCGGGCGTGCGGCCAGCGACGCCCTGGTCTCCCTTGGACGCGCTGCGCGATCCTACCTGCTGTACGAGCCCGACAACGAAGCGATCCGCAACTTCCTGGACGACATGCGCAAGCGCTTCGACCACTACCTGCAGACCTACGGCCCGCTCAAGCTCGCCATCCGACCTTGGGAGATGGTCCTGGGCAGCGAGGTGGTCTACCTGAACCGTGATCGCGAGCGCTCCCTGGCTTTCCGCTTGTTCCGCGACGGCGTGCGCCGCATCGCCATCTCTCCGGAAGTGCAGTGGGACGAGATCACCCAGTTCCTCGGCATCCTCTCCATCCGCTATGTCGGCATCCGGCAGCAGGAGGACGACATCGTCACCCTGCTGTGGAAGGCGGGCTTCAAGAACATCGAGGTGGACTCGGTCGAGGGCTTCGTGCCCGAAGACGACGAGACCGAGTTCGTGGACGAGGCCCTGCTGCACGAGATGGGCGAGTTCGGCGACGACGACGGTGAAGAAGGCGGCGCTACCATGGGGATGCTGGCGGGTGCCGCTCCGGAGGGCTTCGACATCCCCTGGCCGGAGTACACCAAGCGAGTCACCCTGGCTTGGGTCGAGCCCGACGAGGAACGGCTCCGGGAGGCCGCTCGTGAGGACTCCAACGTCATGCTGCCCACCCAGTGTGTGCGGCTGCTGCGGGAGATCCTCGAGGTCGCCTGCAACCCGGTCGAGCCCCTCGAGCTCGAGGAGGCCACCCCCATCCTCCGCGAGATCCGCGACTTCCTGCTGTCCGAGGGGCTGCTGTCGTCGCTGCTCGAGGTCATGCAGATCATCCAGGCCCTGCCCTTCCGGGAGAAGGATCTCGAGCGGCGCGACGAGCTGCTCGAGGCCTTCACCGACGAGCGGGCCCTGTCGCGCATCATCCGTTCCGTCCCGTCGGGTTCTCGTGAGGTGCCCGAGGAGCTGCAGGCCCTGGTGGGCTCCATCCCGGGCAACCCCGTACCGCTGCTGCTGCTGATCCTGCGCAAGGAGCGCAGCAACACCGCCCGCTGGGTCACACGCAAGCTGCTGGTCGAAGCTGGCGAGAAGCACCTCGAGACCCTGGTGGAGACCATCGCCAACGAGGAGTCCCACGTTGCGGCCGACCTGCTGCAGGTCGCGGCCTCCATCGATCCAGAGAAGGGGGCCACGCTGGCCCTCGAGCTGGTGGTCGTTGCCGACGTCGAGGTCCAGCTCCAGGCCCTGACCATCATCGAGGCCTCACCCTACGACAAGTCCATCGGTCAGCGCCTGGCGCAGATGCTCGACGCCGGGAGCCTCGAGGTACGCTTGCGTGCGCTGCGCATGCTCGAGACCCACCGCGAGCGCTGGGCGTTCCACGCCGTGGCCAGCCGTCTGCAGCGCAACGCCAACCGAGACCTCGAGTCCCGGGAGATCGACGCCTTGGCCACCGCCATGGTGCAGATCTGGGAGGAGCGCGCCTTCCACGCCTTCAGGAACTGGGTCAAGCCCAAGGGGCTGCTCAAGCGGGTCCGGCTCGGAGCCTCCACCCTCAAGCGGGCCTCGGTCACCGGGCTGTCCTTCATCCCAGGAGAGCAAGCCGAAGAGTACATCCGCCTCGTGGCCAAGTCGGCCAACGAGGAGCTCCACGCCCACTGCATGCAGTGCCTCGTGCGCCACCGCCGGCTCACCGTGAGGATGGCCGATGACAGCTGAACAAGACGACGTCCAACTGGCCCAGGATCGCCTGGGACGTCAGCTCGAGCGGGCTCGCTCCGCCGAAGATCGAGAGCTCTCCCGACAGGTGCGCGAAGTCGGCGAGCAGTTCGCCCGCATCCTGTACGGCCTGCTGCGGCTGGTCCGCATGCACGACCTCCAGAACGCGGCCTTTTCCCAACCCGTCGCCGAGTGGGTCCGCGTCCAGGCCAAGCTGGTGGAGCTGCTGGGTACCATCCACCTGATCTGCGTCGAGGACCAGGTCTACGTCAACGACGTACGCATCCGCTTCGACATGGGCCAGGATCACATCGAGGCCCTGGGGTCCGATCTCCGGCGCCACAACGTGGGCGGCATCTCCTTCAACGAGCAGCTCACCGAGGATCAGCTGCGCCTGGTGATCGCCTCCATCGCCGAGAAGCCCGACCTCCGCGGCGCCCGAACAGCCCTGCAGCACAAGCTCAACGAAGCGGGCATGAGCTCCATCGAGCTGCACGGCCCCTTCCGCTTCCGGCTCAAGGGTGAGCGCACCCGCAAGGCGGAGCGTGCCTTCACCGAGGTCTACCAGGCCAGCGCCTCCGTTGTGACCGAAGCCTACAAGAACCTGAGCGCCAACCGCATGCCCAACCCGCTGCCGGTGCGGCGCCTGGTCAACGAGCTGATCGACAATACCCAGAAGGTGGGCGCCGACGAGCTTGCCACCGAGCACGACGAGCGGCTTCCGCCCTTTGCCCGCCACGTGCTGATGGTCACCAACCTCTCCCTGATGATCGGGCGCGCCGCGGGCTTCCCCGACACCACCCTGGGCGATCTCGGCGTGGCGGCCATGTTCCACGATGTGGGCATGTCGGTGAAGGAGGACGGCTACTTCGTGCCGTACCAGCGCCACAACACCGCGGGTCTGCGCACCATGATGCGCCAGCGCGGCTTCCACGAGGCCAAGGTCCGGCGCCTGCTCGCGGTCGTGGAGCACCACCGCTCCTACGACAGCCCCC
>CAZHIK010000814.1:0-4547 GCA_964532635.1 uncultured Enterobacterales bacterium | reverse complement strand
GAGGACGGACCCAAGGCGGTGGTGTGCGCGAACCTGCACGGCGACGAGTGCATCGGCATCGGTGTGATCCACCGCCTGGCGGCCGAGCTGCCCGGGCTCCTGCTCCGCGGCGCCGTGCGGCTGTACCCGAGCCTCAACCCCGAAGGGCTGCGCGCTGGCGAGCGCCGCGCACCGGGTGAGCGCGACGATCTCAACCGCGCCTTCCCCGGGGATCCCCGAGGCAGCGCCGTCGAGCGCACGGCCCACGCGCTGTGGCACGACATCCTGGGCTTCGGTCCCCAGCTGCTGCTCGACCTGCACGCCGACAGCTCGGCCAGCATTCCCTACGCGATCCTGGACCGGCTGGTCACCGCGAGGGAGCCGGAGCGTGGCCGGCGCCTGGCCCGCCTCGAGCGCTACGCCCACGCCACGGGGCTCACCGTGGTCCGCGACTACGCCGAAGGGCCCTACCGCCGCTTCCAGCTGGACCGTTCCCTTAGCGGCGCGCTGCTGAACCACGGGCGGGTAGAGGCCATCACCTTGGAGCTCGGTCCTCGCAGGCTCCTCCACCCCCAAGCTGTGGAAGCTGGGTTCCAGGCCGTGCTCGGCGCCTTGGGCGACCTGGGCCTGACGCGCTCACCCGCCCCTCCCACGGGCCGGATCGGGGGCGGTCCCTGGCGGCGCGACAGCGGCCCCTCCCCCCGCCACGCCGGCGTGCTGCGCCCCCACTGGGCGCCCGGTGATGTGCTCGATGCCGGACAGATCCTGGCCACAGTCCACGCGCTGGATGGCGACTTGCGCGAGCGGGTCGCCGTGCCGTGCCGAGCGCTGATCCTCAGCCTGGCGGAGCGGGCGTGGATCAGACCCGGTGAGAGCGTGGCCACCCTGGCGGTGCCGGAGGGGTGAGGGCGGCTATAGGGCCTGGCCGACCATGGTGCCGGAGAAGCGCAGGATGCCGTCGGGGTTGGTGTGCTCGGCCGAAAACTCGATGCTGACATCGGTGTCGCTGATGGTGCCCGTGTAGGGGGTCTCGTAGCGGGTGCCGTGGTCGTCGAAGAAGAACAGGGTGCCCGACACCGAGGCGTCGCTGCGCTCACCGTCGACGTCGAAGATGACGTCCCAGTCGACCATGCCCCAGAACAGCTCGACGTCACAGTCGCCCGTGCCACTGACCACCCAGCTCTGGTCGGTGCTGATGTCGAAGACACCGTCGCAGGGGCCCTCGTCGTCGAGACCGTAATCGTTGCTGTAGAGGTAGATGGTGGAGCGCAGCTGGCCGCGGTAGTCGATGGGGTCGTGCCGCTCTTCGACGTTGATGGCCACCGAGTCGTGGATCTCGCGGGCGCCGATGGTGACCGTGACCTCGAGGTCGTAGCTGCCCACGGGCAGGTCGGTGACGCCGCCTGTGGCCTGATCGTAGGACCAGCCCCCCTGGGCGCTCCAGGCCACGGCATCGGGCTCGATGTCCTCGCTGGTCTCCTCGTTGGTGACCGAGACCTCGAGGGCCACGACGTCGCCCTGGGCGAAGGTGTCGCCCGGCGCGGGGGAGATGATCTCGACCACGGCGTGGGCAGCGGGCCCATCGGGCCCCGCGGTGTCGTCGTTGCCGGGATCGGTGTCGTCCTTGTCACCACATCCCGGGGCGATGAGCAGGGCACAGAGTGCGAGCAGAGCTGCTGGGCGTTCCAAGGCCATGGTTTCCTCCAGGAAATGTCGCTGGAGGATACCACGAGCACGGGATGATGTGGGGGTGATCAGGCCTCCGGGCGCGGGGCGCCCTCCCCCAGCAGGAAGGCCAGCAGCAGAAGCAGGCTGCGGCCCTGGATAGCGGGCTCGAGCCGTCCGCGATCTGCGTGGGCTGCGCCGAGATCGACCACTGCGACGGGCCGACGATTGGAGGGGGGCACGGGCGGCTCCTGGAGCCGCTGGGCGGGCCAGGGGGTGCGACCGTCACCGGCGGGCACGGCGTCGGGCTGGAGCCTCGCGAGGAAGCAGTAGGGCGTGCTGCGGCGGAGCTCCGTATCCAGGGCCTCGTGGGTGAAGTGCTCCTCGGTCCACGCGAGGCGCTCGGCAGCGGACAGTCCGGGGGGTGGGTCGCTCTCCACACCCCCGAGAGGGCAGCCGTCGAAGATCAACACCGCGGTGCGATCCCGCAGCACCGGATCCCTGGCCAGAGCCTCGAGCAGCAGCGGCCCAGCGTCGCCCAGGACCAGGTGCACCAGTCGATCCGCGGCCCCCGGAGCGTGCTCGAGCAGCCGAGCCGCCAGGGCCTGCCCCGCCTCGGGCTCGGGCGTGGTGTCCTCGAGCTCGAGCAACGAAGCGGTGGCGTCGGCCGCGAGGCCCTCGAGGAGCGCACGAGCCGCGGAGAGCTGCTCGGATGCGGCCAGCAGGACCAGGTGGTGGTGCTGCAGCCGCCGAGCCAGGGCCGCCTGGGCAGGCTCGCCCCAGCGTGCCAGCACCTCCCAGTCGCAGCCGTGGCCCAGCCAACGGCCGGGATCGTAGTCTTCGCCCAGGGTGTTCGGATCGTCCAATAGCGCGGCCTTGGACCCATCGTCGTGGAACATGCGATCGAAGCGGGCACGGCCCGGCTCCAGGCCCGCAAGGGACTCCACCAGGGAGCGCTCTCCAGGCAGCGAGGGCACGGGGATCTCGTAGGCTGCAGGATCGTCGAGCTTTGCCCAGCCCTGACGGGCGGCCGGGTGGTAGATCAGGCTGGCACCGACACCTTCGGTCCAGGCTGCCACCGGATCGTCGCCCTGCTCTTCCCGACCCCAGATCAAGGCCGACCGACACACGGCCAACAAGCGGGCCGCGTCGAGGGCCGGGGGCTTGGGACGGCCCAGGACCGCGGCGATCAGCCCCAGCACCAGGGCGGCCAGGAAGAGGGTGAGCTCCACGAGCATCGGTGACTCCCGCGAGGAGGCTTCCTGTAACGGACCGCCCGACCCGGAGCGCGCCCATGGCCTCCCACGAAGGCGCCGGATAACCTCCGCCAGCCACCCTGCCGTCGGATCCCGACATCGCCTCGATCCTCACACGCATCCAGCGCCTGCTGCCCCGGCCGAACCTGAACCGGCCCTGGCTGGTCGCCATCGTCCTGCTGGTGCAGCTGGGCCTGGTGGCCCTGATGATGTTGGACTGGCGCCTGGCGGTGGGCGCAGTGCTCGGCATGGCCCTGGTGGCCTTGGTGCTCGAGCGCCCCGTGCTCGGTGTGAGCTTGCTGATCATGGCCCGCCTGATGGACACCTCGGCCAACGCCTTCGTGCGGATCGGGCGCACGGCCATCGGCAGCTTCGAGCTCTTCCTGCTGGTGGCGCTGTGCGCCATGGCCGTCTACGTCGTGCGCCAGAAACGCAAGCTACTCGTCACGTGGCCATGGATGACCCCGCTGCTCTGCTTCATGGCCTTCCAGGTCATCACCCTGGCCTGGTCCTTCGACCGTGGCGACGGCATCTCGGAGATCGTCAGCCTGATGGTGGTCACGGCCAACGCCATCCTGATCATGAGCTTCGTGCGCACGCCAGCCCACTTCATGCTGGCGATCTACGCGTGGATCCTCGCCTGTGTGCTCATCGGTCTGTACTCCCTGGGCACCGACGCCCTGGGCATCGGCGACTCCGGGCCGTGGAAGGCGGCCGCGGGCGGCGGGCGCGAGACGGGCCTGGGCCAACAACCCAACTGGTACGCGATGAACCTGATGTTCATCGTGCACACCTGCCTGGGGCTCGCGCTGATCCAGAAGCGCACGCTGGTGCGTTGGCTCCTGATCGGCGCAGGCCTCTTCATCTTCCTGAACATGCTCCGCTCAGGCTCGCGAGGGGCCACCTACGCCATCATCATCGGTGGCGGCCTGGCCGCGATGGCGATGCCGATGTTCCGCAAGTGGTTCCTGCGCTTCCTGCTGGGCGTGGGCGTGATCTTCGCCCTGGGAATCACCCTGGACTGGGGCTCTACGAGCCAGGCGGTGAACCGGATCTGGATGAACATAGGTCACACCTGGAGCACCTACCGCGCCCAGAACTGGCAGGTCTGCGTGCAGGTCTTCTTGGAGACCTACGGTCGCGGAGCGGGCGCGGGCGGCTACCTGTCCGTGCTCGAGCGCTACAACTGGTTCATCTACAACTCCGACTACAACTACCCCCACGGCATCTTCTGGGGCCTGCTGGCCCACTACGGCGTGATCGGCCTGGCCATCTTCGGCTGGATCATCGCCACCGTGGCCCGCATGACTCGACAGCTGGCCCAGTGGACGCGGGGCAGCGCCCTCGAGATCTTCGCCTGGACCATGCCGGCCACCATGGTGGGCTACCTGGCCTGGTCCTTCGTGGAGTTCGAGTTCAAGGAGAAGCCCTTCTGGGAGTTCCTCTCCCTCTACACGGCGCTCTACCTGATGGTCCGTCGTTACCGCGCCAAGGGCCTGGCCCTGCCCCAGCTCCCAGGCGCCGTCGCCATCCCCTGGCGCCGCGGCGCCGAGCCCGAACCCGACGATCTGGACGAAGCCACGGTCACCACCCGGTAGCGCGTCTCACGCGCTGGCCCGCTGCCGGATATAGTTGGGCAAGGAGCCC
>CAZHIK010000813.1:0-4552 GCA_964532635.1 uncultured Enterobacterales bacterium | reverse complement strand
TCCTGAGGGGGTGTCCGGAGTTCTTCGACGGTAGGGGGTTGACAAGCGCAGGTAGGGGGTCCAGGTTCCGGCACCGGCACCGGCGCTGTCGAGCTTGCGGTCGCGCTCGAGCTCGGCCTCGATGACGTGCAGTGCGGTCCGTGGTGGTCGCACGATGAGCTGTTTGTCGAATGGCACGGTCTTTTGTCCTCCAGGGGGTTCCGGCCGGATGGGGCCGCCTTGGGTTTCGAGGGTCCGAGGGAAGGTCCCTGCGCTTCGAAATCTACGAAAACGGCATTGGAGGGTCCAGATTCGAATCTGAGCCACATATGGCTCAGCGCACAATCCCCCTGGAGACCGGCTCCCGCCGAGGAAGGCGGGCCCCTGTTCGCCGACTCGATCCGGGGCGTGCGGCGCGTTGGGTGTCCCCGGAGCTACTCCCAGGGCTCGAGAACCGCCAGCTGGGGCCGCGAAACCGACCAGCGGCCACACCGCCGCTCTGCCGCGAGCGCGGTCTCCGTGATGCGAGGACCTCTTCTGTCCCCCCGGGGGCCGACTCAGCCCCCGGCGGCCTGTATGGGCAGCAGCCTGGCTCGGAGTTCGGCGATCATCCAGTCCCCTACGCGTTCTGTATGGGCGCAGGCAAGGCGCCACCAGTCCTTGGTCGGCCTCCAGGGGGACAGTCGGGTGTCCGACCTCTTGCCCTTTCCCGGTATCAACGCGAGGGGCACGGCCGTCCAGGCAACTGCCAGCCCCAGCGCTCGAGTTCTCTCGTCCAGCTCCTCGATCTGTTCCACCAGCGCCCGCTGACGTCGCGCCTCCTGGGTGACGGCGTTCGATCCCGGGGGCGGGATTCGGAACCCCGGGGCCTTGCCGCCGCCTTCTTTGCCGCTCGGACCGAACGCCGCAGCTGGTCGCGCACCCCATCCACCGGCTCTCCCTTTCCCGCCTTGTCTGCGGCCGTGGTGATGATCGCGGCTCGACGCGCCTGATCCAGGCCCGTCAGTCGGACAAGTTCGTTCACGGAACAGGCCCCGGCCAAGTACGGCCCGAGCTGATCCCGCCGACCTGCGACGGCCACAGCCAAGGCGCGCTTGGTCGCCTTGCCCAGCCTCACCACCTCAGCGTGGATGTCCTCGGCCGCAGCGCCGGCCCCTGCCCGGGCTTTCAGCGTCGCTCGGAGTGCGACCGAGATCGGCTTCACGATGAGGCAGCGCAAGTCTTCGAGATCGGGCAAGTCCTGCTCGGAGACCAACCTCACCAAACGACGCAGGAGCACCGGTAGCAGGAACAGGCGAAGGCAAGGGGGCAGGACCCGTAGCAAGAACGCCGCCGTGTGGATCAGGGTCCGAGTCTCGCTGGCTCTGTCCTCCGAGTCGTTGGCGGCAGGCATCAACGAGGCCCGACCGTCACACACGGCCCTCGCTCGGGCCAACCGCTGATGAGAGACACCGAGCCTGGAGCTGGGATCGGTTCGGGTACCGGCCGGGCACCCGTCCGAGCCGGCGCGGTCGACCTGGACCATGGCGCCCGCCAACAGAACCAGCCCCAGATCGCACCAGAGGGTGTGGAACCAAGCCCAGTCCTCCACGATGACGGGTAGTCGTTGTCGTTCCTGCTCGGCTTGTGGCTGCACGTCTTCCCCCTGGTCGTGAGTGCGATCGCCGAGCAGGTTCATTGTGCACTACGAATGCGGCGATTGCAAGGGCATCGCCCACAATTAGGTGGTTCTGGATCGGCTCTGGACCGGGCCTGTGGACCGCTGAACCCTGGGGTTCTCAGTGGGCTGGACGATGCGGCCTTCTGGACCCTGCTGCCAAAGATCCCGTGCTGCTGGGCGTCCACTCTCCCTGGCCGCATTTTGGACCGTCCGAAGCGCCGAGCGGCGTTCTGGACCGCTCCTCTGCGGCTGCGAGCCATCACCAGGAGGCCGCAGCCGAGTGGCCCACGCGCATGAGGCGGTAGACCTGCATCGGGGAGCGCGGCAGTGGTGCCATGCGCTCGACGTGGTCCGCCTGCACCAGACTGGCCAGCACGTCTCGAGTAGTCGTCCGCGGCCAGTCCAGAGCTTCCGCCAGCTCCCTCGTCGTCGCCTTACCCCGGAGTTGCAGGACATCGATGAGCTGCTGCTGCTTCGGCGTAGCCGGGAACCAGCGGGGCTCGCGCTCCGCTGCCAGAGGTGGCGGCTGGACGAGCCGAGGTTCTGACGGAGCGACGACCACAGGCGGCGGCTTCGGCTTCCGCTGCTCACGCTGCGGTACGAGGTTCCGCTCATCCTCGGCCTCGCGTTCCTCACCCAGCAGCCAGCCAGGCAGCTCCGAGGCCAGGGTGATGGTAGCGGTCACCATGCCGCCCTGCGCCTGGAGAAATGGCCCGCCGCCTCCCTCTTCGGAGATCCGCCTACGCAGCAGCGGGAGGCCCTCACCCTTGCCGCCGGCCATGCCGAGGCACACCAGAAGGCGCAGCACGATGGGGTTCGACGGTCCCTGACCATCGAGCGCTCCCGGGTGTGAAAGCTCCAACCTGTCAGCGCTGCGATGGAGCACGATGGGATTCCCCCGGGCAGATGCACTCCAGTCCCGATGTGCCACCGCGTTGATCAGCAGCTCCTCGATCACCTTGGCGCCCAAACCCTCGTTCAGCACCGGCAGCGCCGAGACGCGGTCCACCAGCTCGATCAGCCCACCGCCGAACAGGTGCTCACCCTTGCCTTCGACCACCACCCGCACCGCCATCCCCGGCAGGGCCAGGTCGGGACGAAGCCCGGTCGCCGCCAGCCCAGCCACGGTCGGCACCAGCACGCTGCGATGCACGTAGGCGATGCCCGAGGCGGCCACTGCGTGCTCGAAGTCCTCCCGGTTGCGGGGTCGCCTGGGAGCATCGGGCACCACCCCCATCGCGATGAGTTGCTCGACCAGGCCCTCGTCGAGATCCTCGAAGGTCGTGCCGTGGACCATGTCGAGCTCTGGGCGGTCTGCTGCATCTCGACGCATGGGAGCAGGCCTGGTGCGACGCCCCGCGCGACTCCGCGGCGACGTGCCCATGCTCAAATGCCGCGACCGCACATGCACCAGCGTGATCTGCCCCTCCTCGCCCTCGTGGTCCATCACATCTTCGATCACCCCGGGGAGGCTCCGGGCGAACTGTAGCCGTAGATCGCTCCGCAGGCGCTCGGCGGAGCGCAGCCCGCGACCGCTCCCCTGATGGATCATCACCACGACCCCCGTCCGCGTCTCGGCAAGCTCGCGGATGGTCCTCGAGAGCCGCAGCAGGATGGTCCGGCCCTCCAACTCGACGATGGGGACATCGCCCAGCCTCTCTATTAGGCAGAGGCGGAGCAGCTCGATCTCGTTCATGACGGCACCTTGGCGGGGGCTTGGTGAGAGCATGGCGGAGCATGGCGAGGCCATGGCGGAATCTCGGCGGACCGGAGGGTCAGCCCGCCCCAACGATGTGCCCGCGCTTTCGGTGGGCGGCCAGCAGATCCACTTACCCATCGCTGACCGCGGGCCGGCACCTGCTGACCGCGCATCTACCAGCACTGACCAGACCTTCCCCCTCCGCTGACCGGTCATCTCCCCGCACTGACCGAGCCCGCTCCGCCATGCTGGAAATCTGTGGTCGCGAGGACCCCCGAGCAAGCTCTCCTTACCCACTTTCCCGCTACTGACCGACGCTGTGGGTCAGTGAAAACGCTGGATTGAGGCTGGTCCTGGTGTCTACCGTTTGGTCATGGAGCCCTGCCCGTGACCACTCCGAACGCCAACGCCGAGCCGAGCCCCAGCGTCGCCAACGACGCTGGACACCGCGCCGCCACCAGGTGCGCTCGGCCCGCCCGCGTCGGCGATGCGATCACCAGCAAGGGCACCCCCGACCTCGACGCCTGGGCCTCCTGCCTCACCCTGGCAGACCTTCAGACCGCGCTCGACGCTGGACGTGGGGAGGGTTCTGCGAAGAACAGGTAGGCGCCAAATCGACGTTATGTAAAATACAAAGGGATCTATTCAACAGGGAGCCCCTTGTGATCATCGGAGCCGCCTACCTGCGCTGTAGCGACCCTCGCCAGGACAAGTCCGTAGACCAGCAGCGCGAGGTCATCCTCGAACGCGCCGCTCAGGACGGCGTCCACATCCCGCCCGAGAACTGGTTCATTGACGAAGGCATCAGCGGTCGCGCCGCCCGCAAGCGGCACTCCTACCAGGCCCTGATCCGCGCGGCCGAGGCCCAGCGAGACCACCGCAAGGGCCGCCGCCGTCGCGCACCCCAGCGACAGCCCATCGACCGGCTCTACGTCTACGCCTTCTCCCGCATCGCTCGGAACATGACCGACTGCCTCCGCGCCCTGGCCGTGCTCGAGGAAGCCGACATCGAGGTGCTCTCCCTGACCGAGCAGGACGGCCAGGATCGCTCCATCCGCAAGCTGATCCGACCCATCCTCGCCTGGCTGGCCGAGCGCTACTCCGAAGAACTCTCCAGCAGTGTGCGCCGTGGGATGCGCTCCGAGGCCAGCAAGGGCCTGTCCTCACCGCCCACCAGCCAGGATCCCTGGCGCCCATCTCCCAGGATCCCGCCT
>CAZHIK010000812.1:0-4558 GCA_964532635.1 uncultured Enterobacterales bacterium | reverse complement strand
GTGGCACTGCTGTTCGGCGCCGAGCTGTCCGGCGTCTCCGACGCCGCCCGCAGCCTGGTGGACGGCTTCGTGATCATCCCCATGCTCGGGTTCGTGGAGTCCATGAACGTCTCCGTCGCCGCCGCCATGATCGCCCGCCCGGTAGCCGACCGCCGCCGCGCCCTGGTGGGCGCTGATCTCTCCCAGGCCGCCAAGCACGTGGCCCTGCGCCACTGGCTCGAGCGAGAGAGCAAGTACAAGGCGGGGGCCAAGAACCGCTGCGGGTAGGGCGGGGCCACGCCCCGAGCGCCGCGCTCCGAGCGAGCGACCATCCCCCCTCGAATCGACCGTTTGCGCGACCAAGGTGCCCCTTTTCGACCACCGCGCTGCGACTCGGTCCATGGGGTCATCGAAAACCGACGTTCGTCCTTTTCGGTGGGTTTGTCCACCCCGTCGAAAGGGCCGAACTGGTCGAAAACCGAAGGGATGGTCGCCGATCTGGTCGGAATTCGGGGGGATGGTCGCAGGTCACGCCCCGAGCGCTGAGCTCTCCGGACCGGCGACTGGACTCCGGATCGGGCTCGAGTCCTCGATCAATCCACCTGCAAATACGCCCACACCGGACGATGATCCGAGATGTTGGTGTGCCCCCCGAACCCCCCGCTGTAGTCGGACCAGGGGGAGATCTCGTCGTGGGCGATCACCCAGCAGCCTTCGGGCTCACCCCGCTCGGCCCAGGCGGTGAGCAAGGGCTCGGAGATCACGATGTGGTCGATGAGTGAGCGGTAGGGGATCTGGGAGTACTCCTCGCTGCCCTCGGTGAGCACCGTGAACCAGGGATCGTCCAGCCAGATGTCCATGGACGGATGGCCGCTGTTGAGGGGGATGAAGGCGTCGTTGAAGTCCCCGGCGATCACCACGTGGTCGTTGAACGGCGCCCGAGCGCTGTCCGGCACCAGCTCATCGACGATCCATGCCCGCAGCTGCTCGGCCTGTGCGTAGCGCAGGGCCGCGTCCTCGTTGCCGCTGTAGGGGTTGAAGTGCACCACGATCAGGGTGAACGCCAGATCGCCGTCCAGGGCGCTCACATCCGCGACCAGTGGGTCCTTGCTGGGCCACTCGTTGATCTCCAGGGCGATCTCCCGCACGTTGTCCACCCGCACGCGATCGTTGCGCCAGAGCACGCCGGGATTCTGCGACCAGCCCGACTCCCCCAGGGACCAGGACCAGCGCTCGTCGAGCCCGAGCAGCTCCATGGCCCCGTCGCCGTTGATCTCCTGTAGCGCCACCAACTCCAGATCGAAGGCCCCCAGCAGGCGAGCGATCATGCGGTAGTCAACCTCGTTGCGCGGTACGAAGCCGTCCTCGTAGCCGGACCACAGCCAGCTCGAGTTGAAGGCGGCCACCTGCAGCGCGCCGGGATCGAGGTAGTCCTCGGGCACTTCCCAGCGCACCCCGGTGTCCTCCGGGTAGCTCACGGCCTGTGGGAACAAGCCACAGCCGGCCAGCAGCAGCAAGGGCCAGATCACAGGCTCCGGTATGGGCGCGGTCCCCCCTCGTCAACGTGCAGCAGTGCTACACGGCGAAGCGCGCCAGGGCCGAGTCGAAGCCGGCTCGTCCCGCATCACGCGCGTGCCCGCGCAGCTCGTCCAGGCGCTGATCGAAGGTGGGACCAGCCCCCTGGAAGAGCACCCCCAGGTAGAGCTGCTCGGGATCGTCGGCCAGCCTGAACGCCGCGGCGCGGTCGCTGCGATCGTGATCATCGGGTACCCGAGCCGACCGCTCCCGGATGAGCTTGTACTGCTCCCGACCTCGGTAGGTGACGCAGGGGCTGTGGACCTCGATGAAGGCGAAGCCCGGCCAGCGCACGGCCTGCACGATCAGGTCGGTGAGGCCCTTGATGTCGCCCGCGAAGCTCTGGGCCACGAACGACATGCCGTAGGCCAGGGCCAGGCCGATGGGATTGGCCGGGGTCTCGGGCCAGCCGTACAGGGAGGTGGCCGTCCGCTCCCCCGTGGGGGTGGTCGGCGAGGTCTGCCCCTTGGTCAACCCGTAGATGCGATTGTCCATCACGATGTAGGTCATGTCCACGTTGCGACGGGCCACATGGGGCAGGTGCCCGCCACCGATGCTGAAGCCATCTCCATCTCCCCCAACGGCGATGACCGTGGTGTCGGGCCGCGCCGTCTTGAGGCCGGTGGCCACGGGGATGGCGCGGCCATGGATGGTGTTGAACCCAAACGCGTTGACGTAGCCAGGCAGGCGGCTCGAGCAGCCGATGCCCGAGATGATGGCCAGCTGCTCGGGTGGCAGCTGCAGCGTCGCGAGGGCCCGGTACAGGGCGGCCACCACGGAGTAGTCGCCGCAACCGGGGCACCAGACAGGCGCCAGGTCGCTGCGGTAGTCGTTCCAGCGCAGCTTCTCTCGTTCGGTCATGACCAGGCCTCCAGGATGGTGGCGTACAGCTCGGGGCCGGTGAAGGGCCGGCCCCCGGCACGGTGCAGCAGGAGCGCGCCCTCGAGGGGGATGCCCTCGGCGCGCAGGTGGCGGGCGAACTGTCGCGAGAAGCTCAGCTCGGGAACCGCGACCCGGTCCAGCCCCGCGAGGTAGTCGCATATGGCCGCGACGGGCAAGGGGCTGATCAGCTCCACCGCCAGCACAGATGTCGGGGTGCCCGCCTCGGTGGCCAGCGCGGCCGCCTCGAGGGCCGCTCCGACGGTGGAGCCCCAGGCCACGAAGCCCTGGCGCGCCCCCGCGGGCCCCTCGCGTCGCACCCCAGGCAGCTCGGTCAGGAGCAGCTGCAGCTTGGCCGCGAGCTTCTCGCTCATGATCTGGTGCACCTCGGGATCGGAGCTGGGGCTGCCGTCGGGGCGATGCACGATGCCCGAGGTCTGGTAGATGCGACCCTCCATGCCCGGGCTGGCCATGGGGGTCACCGGAGCCCCGTCCAGGGCGAAGCGCTGGTACGGCTCGTCAGCAGCCTCGGGCTCCGCGCGACGGCAGACCGAGGTGAAGCGCGCCTCCGCACCCAGTGCCGCGGCAGGCACCGTCTCGAGCCGGTGGGCGACCAGCTGATCAGCCAGCAGGATCACCGGGGTCTGGAAACGTTCCGCGATCCAGAAGGCCTTCACCGCCGCATCGAAGCTCGAGCGCACGTCTTCGGCCGCCAGCACCACCCGCGGGGCGTCGCCGTGGGCGCCGTGCACCGCCAGGGCGAGATCGGCCTGCTCGGTGCGGGTAGGCAGGCCCGTGCTCGGCCCACCTCGCTGCACGTTGACGATGACGCAGGGCGTCTCCGTGATCACCGCCAGACCGATGGCCTCGGACTTCAAGGACAGCCCCGGCCCCGACGTGGCCGTCATGGCCTTGCGCCCACCGAAGGAGGCGCCGATGACCATGGTCATGGCCGCGATCTCGTCCTCCGCCTGGATCACCGAGCCACCCACGCCAGGCAGCTCGGCCGCCAGGTTCACCAGGACCTCCGACGCGGGTGTGATGGGGTAGCCCGCGAAGAACTCCACTCCGGCGTACAGCGCCCCCAGAGCCACAGCATCGTTGCCGCTGAGGAGCAGCCAGTCCCGCGGCTCACCCATCGGCACGGGACGGGCCAGGTCCGCGAGCGGCTGCTCGTCGATCAACCCACGACCCTGCTCGAGGGCCCGCAGGTTGGCCTCCACCAGGACGGTGCCCCGCTTCGCCAGACGCTTGGCCACCGCAGCGCGTACCGGCTCCTCCGGCAGGGACAACAGTCCGAGCAGCGCCCCGACCACCACGGTGTTGCGCGCGAGGGGCCCACCGGTGGTGGCCTGACTCAGCTCCCGCAGCGGGAGGGAGATGGGCACCACGGGCTCGCCGGCACCGTCCACCAGATCCTCGGGGGCCGGCGTGGGATCAGCGCTGTCCTGGACCACGAGGGCTCCTGGCGCCAGGACGAGCTGGGACCGGAACTGAGGGTAGGCACGCCAGGAGAGCACCACCATCAGGTCCACCCCGTGGGGCGGAGAGAGGATGGGCTCGGGGGAGAGCTGGAGCCAGGCCGCACTCTCACCCCCGCGGATCTGCGGCCCGAAGCTCTTGGTCATGTGGCACACCAGCCCGTGCTCCGCGGCGGACCGCAGCAGCAGGCTCCCGGCGGTGATCACGCCGTCACCACCACTTCCCATCAGGAAGAGGATCATGACTGCCCCCCCTGCATGATGCCCCAGGGCAGGTCGGCCCAGTGGCGAAACACCGTGCAGTCCTGGACCTGCACCCCGGGTCGGTCCAGGATGCGGTTGACCATGCGTCCCAGGTCCCCGGGGGTCTCCAGCCACATCAGTGCGGTGGTGCGGGCCTGTCCGCGCCCGTGGGGCTCCTGCCACAGGGACAGCAGCCGGTAGTGGCAGTCCTCGCAGGCGACGGCCACCACGCTGTGATCGAGCCCCGACTCCAGCAGGTGGAAGAAGATCAGCCGCTCCCCCTCGCTGTGCTCCTTGACCTCCTCGAGGCGGCCGTTGGCCTCCTCCATCGCTCGGTAGAAGGGCCCCGCCCCTCCCCGCAGCCGGGACGCCACCAGCTCGAGCAAGGCGTCCAGATCGAA
>CAZHIK010000811.1:0-4562 GCA_964532635.1 uncultured Enterobacterales bacterium | reverse complement strand
TGCCGACACGGATGCCGACACCGACGCCGACACCGACGCCGACGCCGACACCGACGCCGACACCGACACCGACGCCGACACCGACACGGGCGGCGAGACCGACACCGACACCGACGCCGACGCCGACACCGACACCGACACCGACAGTGACGCAGACGCAGACGCCGACACCGACACCGACGCAGACGCAGACGCCGACACCGACACCGACGCCTAGCGGGTCGGGTCCGGGCGCCTGGCGAGACCTGATGGTTGGGCGGGGTTCATCCCCACCTGCACGGCGTTGGCCGCTACCGTCCCGTCTTCTGCTTCGCCGCCGCGGCCCGCATGCGCTTGTCCAAGGCGTGGTCGACGTCTGTGGGCGCGCTCAGCTCGCTGCGGGCGGCGCGGAGTGCCGCCATGCGCTGAGTGAGGCGGTCCAAGGCATCGCCTCCGGGGCCCTTGCCCACCTCCGCCTGGGCCGCGATCATGGCCTCGAGCTCGTTGAGCACGTCGGAGACCGCGTCGAACTCGCGGTCGATGGAGGTCACTGAGCGGCGCAGAGGCTCACCAGCTTCGTGGTCGTCGATGGCCTGGAGGGAGCGGGTGAGCTCGGCACGGGAGGTGGCCAGCTCGGTGATGCGCTGGTGGACGTGGAACAGGTCGTCACGCAGATCCCGCGCCACCGGCTCGGGCAGCTCGAGACCGACCAGCCGCACCACTTGGCGGTCGACCCGCTGCTGCAGGCCGGCCACCTCGGGCAGGGCTGCGCGGATCGGCCCTGGGCCGCGCTTCAGGGACCGGGGCGGGCGGCTCCAGGCCAGCAGCGCGAGCACGAAGCCCACAGCGGCCAGGGCCAGGGACGCGATGGGAGAGAGAAGCAGCGCCGGTACGGCGGTGGCGAAGGCCAGCAGGGCGAGCACGAACAGGGCACCGCGCCCCGTGCCCGTGGTGCCGCGCACGCGAGCCTGGACGCCGTGGATTCCGAGCCGCCTCGCCAGGGCCTGGGCCGCGTCCGGGCTGGCGAGCCCCGCGACCACCACGCCCTGGCGGCGGCTGGCGGCGCGCATGATGGAGTTCTCGTCGAGCCCTGCCAGGGCTGCGACCAGGTAGCGCGCAGACGGCGGCAGGTCGTGGACCTGGGCCACCACGAGGTGTGAGCCGGGCCGCTGGGCCGGGGTGGTGGCGGTGGTGGTGGTGACCGCCGTGGTGGTGGGAGTGAGCCGGGGGCGCTCGGGTGCGGACTTGGGGGCGAGATCGAGGACCGGCTCGGCGCCGCTCCACGCTCCCAGGTCGCGCACGGCCTCCACCCTGCGGGCGGGCTGCTCGTTGAGCAGCCCCTCGACCAGGACATCGACCGCAGGCGGCAGGTCGGGGCGGAGTGTGGACGGCCGGATGGCCTGGGGGCGGCGCGCCAGCAGATCCTGCAGGTTCTTGGCGGGCACCGGCCAGGTGCCGGTGAGACCCCGGAACAACAGCACGCCCAGGCCATACAGCCCGCTGGCCGCGTCGGGCTTGCGTCCTCGCAGGACCTCCGGTGCGGTGTAGTGGGGCACCTCGAGCACCGCCTCGGCGGCGGGCAGGCCCAGGCTGAGGAGCCTGGGCACGCCTCGATCGTCGAGCACGATGTCGTCGGGGCGCAGTCGGCCGCCGGTGGTGCTGCGGGGATCGAGCACAGCGGGCGCCAGCCAGCGAGCCAGCTCGAGGGCCTGGGCGGGGGCCAGGCGCAGCTCGCGATCCGCCAGGCTCCCTTGGGTACTGCGGGTGATCAGCACCACACCCTGGTCGGTGGGCACGGGGATGCGGGACGTGGCCGCGTCGGCGGTGGGGCTGGCCTGGGTAGCTCTGGCGATGGCTTCGTCCACACCCGGGCGCAAGCGCACCGAGGCGCGGGGTTCCCACAGCTCCATGGACTCTTCGGTCTCGAGATCGCGGAGTCGGTATCGGCGCAGCTCGCTGGTGCCCGGGAGCTCATCTCCGAGCTCCCAGCGGACACCGATGCGATCGCCTCTTCGTCTGGCCAGGGGACCTCCGGGTGCAGCACACCGCGCAGCTGCGTGGCTCGATCCTATCGCGTTCGCACGGGGGTCGGGGGCCAGGTGCGTAGTGGGTCTTCTGCCGGGCATGAGTGGGGCCTCGCTTCGGGCCCTCGGTTCCGTCTGGCAGCGCTTCATGGTAGAACGGGCGCACAACCCCCGGCGGTCCCCCAGGGCTGGTGAACCATGAGCCGCACGACCATTACACTCGAACAGATCATCCTCTTCTTGCTCGAGACCCCCATGTTCGAGGTGCTCAGCGCCGGCGAGCTGTCGGAGATCGTGCACATCATGCAGATCCGCCGCCTGCGCGACGGGCAGGAGCTGTTCGGGGAGGGCGCCGAAGGCGACGGCTGGTACGTGGTCTTCGAGGGCGAGGTGGCGGTGATCCGCTCCGACGACGTCGGGCCCGTGCGAGAGATCGCCCGCCTCGGGCCCCGCGCTTGCGTGGGTGAGATGGCCGTCATCGACGGCTCTCCGCGCAGCGCGTCGGTCGCCGCCAGGGGCGAAGCCACCGTCTTCCGCTTCCCGCGCTACGAGTTCGAGGGCCTCCTCGCCGAAGACAACCTCGCGGCCTACCGCCTGGTGCACGAGATGGCCAAGGTGCTCTGTCAGCGACAGCGCAAGATGACCGCCCGCGTCTCTGAGCTGCTGCAGCAGCGCGATGCGGCCGCCAAGAGGATCCGCAAGGAGATCGGCCCGCTGGTCGACGAGCACAAGCTCAGCGAGTAGCCCGTGCTGGCCCTGCTGCTGGTCTCCACCTGCCTCGCCGAGGTGCCCGCTGGCGTGCTGCCGCTGGTGGAGCGTCCAGGCATCCAGATCTCCTGGTCCGAGCAAGCGCGGGATGCCGGAGCCGAGGGGGAGGCCGCGGTGCTGGCCTGCCGCATCTTCGCCGAGGACCTTGCCCTCTGCTTCACCACGCCAGCGCCAGACGGTGAGACGCGCCGCATGGTCACCCTCGCCGACCTCGGCGCCTGGCAGGTCGAGCTGGCGGAGGTCGAACAGCAGGCCGTGGCTGCGGTGGCGGCGGGCATCAGCGAGCAGCGCCCCGGATCGGTGCAGGTCGAGGGCGACACCCGCAGCTACCTGCTCTCCGCCGAGGGAGACGGCCTCGATCAGGCCGGGCTGTTCCACCCTGCCGCGCTGCAGGCCCGCTTCGACGGTGGGGCTTTCGCTGTGGGGATCCCGGCCCGTGGCGTGCTGATCGCGTTCCCCCTGGGAGATCGGGAGCTGGAGACCATGGTGGGCGTGGGCGTGCGCCGACTGTGGGAATCGGTGGACGAGCCCATCACACCCAAGATGTACGCCTGGGATGGCACGTCCTGGGCGGTCTGGGGAGAGGCCAGGCCCAGCGGGCCTGTCGCCCCCTCCACCGATGATCCCCTCGCGCGCCCCGCCGACTAGCTCCCGCCATCACAACGGGATACGACTGTCGCGAAGCTCCAGACCCGGAGGCGTCGTGTTCTGCCCTGTCCGCACCCCAGTTCGGCTCGTGGCCCGCGTGGTGGCCCGCGTGGTTCGACACAACGATCTGTTCGAGAAGCCCGGCGAGCGGGCTCCCATCACCCGGCCCAGCGCTCCGCGGAAGCCCGTCCCGGCCTCCGCCGAGGCCTGTGAGCCCGGTGGGTGCTGCTGTGGCAGCTAGCGGCGTGCGCCCGTCGCTGCTCGCGCTGGCGTGGCTGCCCCTGCTGGCTTGCCCGCGCCAAGCGCCCGTCGACCCCAGCCTGCCTGCCCCCGCGGCCAGCGGCAGCCTGGTGTTGCTGCACACCAACGACATCCACTGTCACTACGAGCCCACCCCTGCTCGGTGGCTCGAGGGCTCACCGGCCATCGGCGGTCTCGAGGCACTGGGCTCCTACCTCGAGACTGCCCGGGCCGCAGAGCCCGCGCTGCTGCTGCTCGACGCCGGTGACATCCTCTCGGGCACCCCCCTGAGCGAGCTGGAGATCGACGGCAACAAGGGCGCCGAGATGACCGGCTTCATCGCCGATCTCGGCTACGACGCCTGGGTGGTGGGCAACCACGAGTTCGACCAGGGCTACGAGGTCATCGCCGCCCTGGTGGACGCCAGCCCCGTGCCCGCCCTCGCGGCCAACATCTCCAGCGCCGACGGCGGCCCCGCCATGCCCGGGCTCGAGCCCTCCCGCGTCTTCGAGCGTGGTGGCGTGAAGGTCGGGGTCATCGGCATCACCACCCCGGATCTCCAGCGACTGGTGAGCGCCGAGACCTGGTCCCACATCCAGCTCGACGACGAGGTCGAGGTGGTCCAGGCCGAGCTGGAGCGCCTCGATCAGCAGACCGACCTGCTGGTGCTGCTCTCCCACGCCGGCGTCGAGACGGATCGCTACCTGGCGGCCAAGATCGAGGGCCTCGACCTCATCGTGGGCGGCCACTCCCACACCGCCATCAAGCAGCCCGAGCTGGTGGGTGACACCTGGGTCGTCCAGGCCGGCAGCTACGCCCGCTCCATCGGACGGCTGGAGATCCAGGTCACCGACGACGCCATCGCCAGCATCGATGGCGCCCTGGTGGACCTCAGACCCCAGG
>CAZHIK010000810.1:0-4566 GCA_964532635.1 uncultured Enterobacterales bacterium | reverse complement strand
CCCGGACAGACCTTCATGAACCCGAAACCGGCTCTGGCAAAGCCTAGGTCATCAGACCGAGCCGCGGGCACCGACGATGTCCTCGCAGACCAACTGGACGACTTGCCGCACCTTGCCGATCTGCACCGCGGACGCGTCATCGGCTCCAGTGTGAACCCACCAGCTGTCTTTGGGTGTCGTTCTCGACAACACCACCACGGACCACCCGGCTTCGACAAACGGCGCCCCTCCAGCGGCCTCCAGCAAACGAGCGGACTCAACGAGCCCTCGCTCACCAAACGCACCGATCCAGGTGTCGGAGCCTGGTCCCCCGACTTCGTAGTGCACGTCTTCACCGCGACCGACGCAGTCAACCAAGACCAGGAGCAAGCCTGACCTCTTCTCAAGGAAACCGAGCGCATGCCGCGTGCCTGTTTGATTCTCCTCCTCTCCGTCAGTGAGCAGGAATCCGACTGTACCGGCAGGGATCACTTTCGAAGCTAGCAGCAGGCATACCACGCCGCTGCAGTTGTCATCAGCACCGCGGTGCTGCGGCGCCCACAACACACATGCCAGGCGCACCCACAGGAGCCCCGTTGCCGCAACGCAAGCGACCAGCACGTATGGGACCTGTAGATACGCGACAGCCAGCGTGGCTACCGATGATAGGACAAGTGCCAGCAGAAGCGAAGGCTTCACGCGGGGCGAGGCCACATCATGGTGGGCGCCGAGCAATACGGGCAGGGTCGTGGGCTCGACGAACACTGTCACGCGCAGGGCACCAAGCGCGCAGCATCCAGCGAGGAACACTGTGGTTGCCACCAGCGCCACCGTAGGTGCGCCCAGGCTGATCTCCAGGCAGAGTACAGAGATGAGATAGCACGAGAAAGCGATAGTTCTACGACCGATATCCGGGGCGAGAAAGGCCCGAGTAGTCCGCTTGTGTCGGCGGAACCACGCAGCTAAGTATCCGATCTTGACCAGCCGCAGGATCGGTAATGGGATCCAACTGGAGGTCATCCATGCGAACTGGCGGTCGGGATCGTTCAAGGCCTGCGCACACTGGGTGGCTTCTGGAGAAAGGCCAGGGCCACATTCTGGATCAAGGCAACGAAGACGAGCAGACAGAGGCAGTAGATGGCCAGTCCCCCCCAACCGGGGATCGTAGCGTGGAACAACCACCACGAGGTCAACACCAGGACCAAGGAGAGCATCACGAGGAGAAGCCAGACCGTACTACGTACACCCATCAGCTGTGGCACGGTGAGCACTCCAGCCTCGGCGTCGCATTCGAGGTCCACCACGTCTCGGGATGTGGTGTTGATGAAGAGGAGTGCGAAGACTACGGTCGTGTAAGGCAGGATCGAAGCACCATCTGGCTGTCCAATCGCAGGGAAGACACCGGTCATGACGGCCCAGACGCTCGCCACGATGATTCCTTGCATGCCCGGGAGGCGCTTGAGACGCAGGTCAGCGCCCACGCCGAGGAAGCTCACCAAAGGCAGAGCATAGGCAAGGCCTACGACCAGCACCGCTGCGCAGACCAGGCCTGCGAGGGGATCGTGCCAGATCGCCCATGCCGTGCCCGCCACGCCCGCTGATAGATAGGCTCCGATCCATGCTCGTTGCCGGGGCGGCTGGCTCCAGCCAGGTCCGCGATCCTCCGGAGGGCACCAACGACGGTCTATGCCGTAGATGCAGGTCGCCATGAGGAAGGGAATCACCACGCGCCAGAGCTCCAGCGACAGCTCGTTGATCTGCAGTCCAACGAGGACGAGAACAGCGGCATAGCCACCAGCGTAGAGGTTCGTCTCCCGCAACCAACGGCGCAAGGTGCGGAACACGGTTCGGTGCCGGCCATGAGCGGCCAGCCGCTCGGCAGGGGATGGAGACTCCCACGCGAGCATGCGTTCCAGTCGACCCGACTCACCGTGATGGGTCGGGATCCAGGTCTCCAGGGCCTCCTTCAACTCCGCGAGATCACAGGCTCGATCCGCCTCGAACTCATGTCGCCAACGCAGCGCTCCGACCAACAGCCGGTAGCCTAGCCGGGCCAGCGCTAGGAACACGAACAGAGCGAGGACGCCTCGGGCGTCCAGTTGCGCCGTGGGAGCGCGCAGGGAGAGCAAGAACCATGGCAGCGCGGTCACGCCGAGGAGGATCAAGAACAGTGAAAAACCTGCTTCGACGAGTGCATGCCGCCCATTCAGATGGGCCTGCTCATGCTCCAGGATCGCCCCGCGTGCGCTGGAAGACTCCGACTCCAACAGTTCCGTGGAGACCGCCAGGTGCCCGAAGAGAGTGGTGGCAGCGGGCCCTGCGAACCGCAATCCTGTGATTACCCGCGCCCTGGTCCGTGCTTGAATTCCCATACCGGCGCGCTCTCCTGCGCTGACAGGTCGACTATGTCGCCACAGCAACACCGCACCGAGCAGAGCGGGCGCGAGCCCAGCCAAGGCCAGGAACAGACCCGTCAGCTGAACCCATGAGGCGTAGTGGTGGCTGGAGAAGGCCAGCCCGAGCAGGAGTGCGCCACTCCCTGCCGATCCGACAGCCCATCGAGAGGCCCGCTTCGTGGCCCACCAGGGATCGGATCGGAGCGGATGCAACATGGGCCACCACAGGACATGGACCCAGGAGCCCAGCAGGAGCGATGAGACCAGCCAGTAGGCCAGCGCTGATATTGCCGCCGCCGACAGGTAGCTGATCCGGGCGACGCTGGACTGCGCTAGCGCGAGGCTGACGACGACACCAAGAGCCAGCAGAAGGGAGGCGAGAATTCGGATGGCCCCGACTCGCGCAGGCGCCAGGACCGACTCGGCTTCCTTGTCGGTTCCGCGTTTCCCGGTGAAGTAGAAATAGGCATTGGCGAGCAGGTTCAACAGTACCGGCAAGAAGAGCAGCGCGAACGCGCTGGGCAAGTTGGCGAGATCGGGAAGGAACACCGCCCCGGCGACGTATACCCGAGCAATGGCCGAGCGTGCTTGAATGGGGATCAAGCCCTTGACCATCGAGAAAACGAACGCAGCGGTAGAGAGGAGCGCCAGATCGAGGGGGAGGATGGCGAAGGCGGCGCCCATGACAGCGAACGAGGAGAAGAAATCGCAGCGGAGGTCGAAGACCCCACCTGCCAGGGTGTCGTGGCGGCCCTCGGCTGCTCGTCGACGGGCCACCATGCCATCGGCCGTGTCGAGGTAGATGTGAATCCCCAGGATACCGCCCACGACCCATACGGGAGCGGAGATCAGCGCCGCACCACCAGCGATGTAGGCGGCGACCACGCCGAGCAGCGAGAGAAGGTTTGGCGAGACATCCAGCCAGCGGGGCACGGGGAAGATGCAGTTGAACGAGGCCTTGCCCGCTGCCTGCAGCTTGACGAAGGGGTTGTCCGGGTCGGATCCGATCTCTTGGCCAGGGAAGAACAGGAAGCTGGAACCCACCGCGCTCAGGGCCAGCGCCAGGACAACACCCCCCAATGGCGTGGTGAACGCTCCCCACAGTGCGCCCAGCAGAAGGATGGCAAGGGGCAGCAGAGGTCGGAGCCGAACAGCAACGAGGCCGGCGACCAGCCCTGCCGCGCACAGCAGCCAGAACCACAGTGCGGCTTCGAAGTGACCCGCTGCCATGAGGACGAGGTTCGCAAGCCAACCAGCGATCCCCGTGCGCAAGATCCAGTCCGTGACCACCGCTGTTGGTTCCCGACGACCGACGGTGGCTCCGGCAGGTGGGCAGCCCTCGCTGGGTGCCTGGTCTGCACCCTCGAAGAGTGCTGGTTCGCCCGCTTCCTGGTTCAACTCTTCCACAGACATCGCACGATTCCGGGTACATGTCGCCAGCGCCCTGCCTTGGCGGCCTGCAAGGCTCTGGCGAGCACACCACGGACTCCATTCAGACTTCGTTCGACCGATGCCAGTCCGTCGACGATCTGCTCCCCGGTCAGGATGGGGTGACGCATCACCAACTGACCGAGGTCGAACTGGCTCCAGTCCTGTGTCAACAGGCGTCCCTCCTCGACAACCCGATCCCAATGCGCGGTCCCGGGCAGCGGGGTGTTCAGCAGGAAGTGGGGTGCATCGATGCCAACTTCCTGGCAGAACCGGATGGTGGCATCGAAGGAGTCCGGTCCATCCTGGTCCAGACCCAGGATGAAGAAGCCCCTGACGAAGATTCCGTGCGCATGGAGCCGCTTCACCCGCTCCGCGAAGGCGGAGACCCGGTTCGGCTTCTCGAGCGCGATCAATGCCTTTTGGTTCACTGATTCGAAGCCTATGGAGACGCCCTGGCATCCGCTGGCCCTCGCAAGACGCACATCCTCATCCTTGCTGGCCAGGTTGATGCTCGCCATCGCGGACCATCGGACATCAAGGGGCACCAACTGCTCGAAGAGCTCACGCGCATAGGAGGGGACAGCGAAGATGTTGTCGTCCCCAAACACGAGGCTCCGCCTCGCTCGAGCAGGAAGGCGACGAAGTGCGTCCGCGATCTGGTCCACCGGCACGTGGCGAGGAGCACCGTTGTAGGCATGTACGGAACAGAAGGTGCAGTGGTGGCAGCACCCTCGCGTGGTCTGGAGAACATGAGGCAAGC
>CAZHIK010000809.1:0-4566 GCA_964532635.1 uncultured Enterobacterales bacterium | reverse complement strand
TGATTCACGGCCCGCTCCCTTCGGGGGGCGGGCTTTCGTCGTTGGGGTGGGGGGCGCTGTCTTGGACAGGGGAGCGCCGCCCGTTCTTCCAATGGGATTGATCCAGCTGGATAATCAGCCGCGGAGGGCTGAAGCCATGTCCACGCACACCCACGCCATCTGGTTCCTCGTTGGCCTCACGCTGGTGGCGGGAGGCTGCGGGAACAAGCAGGAGAAGCCGACGGACACCGGAAGCTTCCCGGACTGCACCGCAGGCTACCTGGCAGACCGAGGAGCCTGTGTGCCGGAGCCCTGTGGGACCGGCGCGTGGGGCAACGTCGAAGTGGACAGCTCCACCGTCTTCGTGGACGTCAACGCAGAGGACGGGGGCGACGGGAGCGAGTTGCATCCCCTCACCTCCGTACAAGGTGGCCTGGACGCTGCGGTCAGACGTGGTTCGAGCCTGGTTGCGGTAGCCGAGGGGACCTACCTGGAGACCCTGACCATCACCTCGGACCACGTCGGCGTACACCTGGCCGGACGCTGCAGTGAGCTGGTGACGCTGGACGCGAGCAGGGGAGACGAGACGACTTCGGGAATCCTGGTGGAGGTGGGTGGCGAGGCGACGATCTCCGGGATGCGCATCGCGCGCTCGAACTACGCTGGGGTGCGTGTGACCTCGGGGTTCGTCGTCCTCCGAGAGCTGGAGATCGCCGAGAACGCCTGGACCGGGGTGATGGCCAGCCGAGACTCGCTGGTGATGCCTACCGAGATCCTGATGGAGTCCTGCCTGGTACAGAGCAACCGCTGCGCAGGCGTGGTCGCGTACGGCTCCGGGATGCAGCTGACGATGCTGGACAGCCATGTCCGAGACAACCTCTCCATCGAGGACGGCCAACACGGCTACGGCATCGACGGCTACGACGGCGCAAACCTTGTGCTCGACGGCTGCGAGATCACAGGCAACCAGGCCACAGGGTTCATGATCTTCCACGACGAGACCACCGCGAGCCTGCAGGACACGCTCATCGGGTCGACGCGGCCGAACGACAGAGGCGTGGCAGGCTACGGCGTCGCCGTGTCCAGTGGTGCGAGCCTGACCGCTGAGGGCTGCCAGCTGGTGGACCACACTGTGACCGGGCTGCTGGTGGAGGACGCCGGTACAAGGGTCGAGATCCGCACGTCCGAGATCCGCGACACACGATTCGCGGAAGGCGGGACCTCGGCAAATGGTGCGACGGTCGACAGTGGCGCAGAGCTCTACCTCGACGCCTGCGTCATCGGGGGCAACGGCGGCGTCGGGCTGCTCGCGGGGGATGGGGAGACGCGACTGGTGCTCGAGGAGACCAAGGTAGTCAGCACTCAACCAAACCCCAGCGGAAGCGGGGGCTACGGGATCCGGGTGCTCGACGGGGCCAGCCTGGAGGCGAAAGACAGCGTGGTAGAAGCCAACCACCGCGGTGGCGTGGTGGCATCCGAGCAAGGGACCGAAGCCTGGCTCTCGCGTTGTCTCATCCTGGACACCCAGCCGGACCTGCAAGGCGCTGGCTACGGGCTCGACATCCGCGAAGGTGCGTGCCTGAGGGGCCAGGACTGCCAGGTGGAGGGTTCCACCGACGTGGGGCTTGTCGTGCACGGCGTGGGCACACAGGTGGTGATGAATGGCTTCGTCCTTCGAGACACTCGCACCACTGTGGAGGGGACGGACGGCTTCGGTGCGACGGTGCAAGACGGCGGGCTGCTGGATGCCACGGACTGCCGGTTCGAGGACAACCACTCCGCCGGGATCCTGACCTACGGCTCGGGCGCACGAGTGTCCCTGAGAGGCTCCGAGGTGCTGCGCACTCGGCCCGATGCGGCCGGTGAGTTCGGCAGCGGCATCATGGCCCACTCGGGGGCACAGCTGCTCCTGAGACAATGCGAGCTGGACGACAACACCGCCGCCGGTGTCATGCTGGGTGAGGTCGGCACCAGCGCCTCGATCCGGGACACCACGATCGGGCACACCCGCCTGGGATTGGACGAGCTGGGTGCGACATCCGTGGGGCTCGTGGCCCAGAAAGGGGCGCAGGCCGAGGCGGAGTCGCTGCAGCTGATAGGCAACCACGGGCCTGGGCTGTACGCAGCCGGCGAGGGTACTCGACTCGATTGCACCGGCTGTTCCCTTGTGGACAACGAGTTCGCGGGGGCCGTGGTCGTCGATGACGCCAGCCTGCGGATACGCGCCAGCACCATCGAGGGCACGGTCGAGGCCGCGAACCTGGGCGGTGGAGTAGGAGTCTTCGCCGCGGAGCAGCCACAGGCCGGCTGGTCACCACCCGATCTGTGGGTCCACGACAGCAGCATCGCAGACAACCTCGTGGCCGGAGTGTACCTCGCCAAAGAGGGCAGCTACCGACTCACAGGCAACCACATCTCCGGCAGCGTCGGGCTCCCTCACGGCGTCACCACACGCTGCGGTGATGGCGTGTACGCTTTGGAGATCGCGGCATGGAATGACAGCCACGGCCTGTTCATCGAAGAGAACACCTTCATCGACAACGTTGGAGCGGGCCTCTTCCTCGACGATGCGTCGGCACTGCTCGACGGAAACGCCTGGAGCGGAAACGCACCCGACCTTCTGGTCCAGGGCGCCAGCTGCTCGTCCGCCGGAGGGGATTACTCCGAGGTACCCGACCAGGACATCTGCCCCACCTGGCAAGAGCCCACGTGCTCGCTGGTGTTCATGCTGAACATGGCGATCACCGACGTCGACGCCGCGAGGTCTTCGTTCCGGATGCCTCCGCCGGCCGGGCCTCTCCCGTTCATCACACCCTCCAGGCTCTCCTCGGTCCCGGCCCCACTACCTCCTCGATAGGCCCACATCGGTACTTCATCCTCCACGGACGAGAACGAACATCACCAATGCTCCTCCCCCTCCTCCTCGCCTGCACGACAGCCCCTGAGCGACAACAGCCGGCCGAGCCCGCCCCCCTCCCCGGCGGCATCGCCAACGACATGAACGTCGAGGTCCTCGAGCAGCGCACGGTCGAAGCCGACGGCAAGGTCTACCAGTACAGCAATCCCTACATCCAGATGCCTGGGCGGGACGAGCATGTCCTGACGGTCGGCACCAAGGCCTGCGAGCTACACGCGCAGCCCATCTCCTGCAACCTGCTGGCCAGCTGGCACGAGCAGGGTAGCTTCGGGCTGCCGCCGGATCCCGCCAAGGCCACCGAGCTGTACACCATCGCGTGCGACAGCGGCCACCACTGGTCCTGCGAGAAGCTGATGGGCAACCAGGGCGGCAGCGTCGGAGCCCCATGAACCTCACCCTCCACCTCACCACCGCATGCAACATGAGGTGTGCGTACTGCTATGCGCCACCCGAGGCGGGGCCGGTGATGAGCCTGGAGACCGGGATTCGGACCCTGGAGCTGGCAGCGGAGCTGAACCGAGGCGAGCCCAGCGGCATCATCTTCTTCGGGGGCGAGCCGCTGCTGTGCCGGGAGCGGGTGCAGCAGCTGGTGGAGCACGGCCTGGCCATGAAGGCCGAGGGTCGGGCCCGCTTCCACTTCAAGATCACCACCAACGGCAGCCTGCTGGACGAGGCGTTGTTGAGCTTCGCCAACGACACCGGCCTGCTGGTGGCCATGAGCATCGACGGCACAAAGGCTGCCCACGACACCCACCGTCGCTTCGCCGATGGCAGCCCCAGCTTCGACGTGCTGTCCCCCAAGCTCGACCTGCTGCTGCGCTACCAGCCCCACGCCACAGTGCTGGCGGTGGTCAACCCCGACACCGTGCAACACTTCGCGGCCTCGGCGATCGAGCTGATCGAGCGAGGCGTGCGCTACCTGGTGGTGTCCGTGAACTACGACGCCCCCTGGACCGAGGCACGGCTCGACATGCTCATCGAGCAGTACGAGATCCTGGCGGGGCACTACGAAGCCTGGACCCGCGCGGGCCGCAAGTTCTACCTCTCACCCTTCGAGATGTGCATCGGCACCCACCTGGCGGGCCCCGACGCCGGCCACAGCCACCGCTGCGAGCTGGGAGAGAAGCAGATCTCGGTGGATCCCGAGGGCTGGCTCTACCCCTGCGTACAGTTCACGCGCCAAGGGCCCGCCTGGCGCATCGGGTCTGTGTTGGAGGGCATCGACGAGCCGGCGCGGGAGGCCCTGCGGGCGCGCTCCAGCGCCGTGAAGCAGCCCTGTGATGCCTGCGCCCTCGAGCCCCGCTGCCCCAATACCTGCGGCTGCCTCAACCTGCAGACCACCGGCAGCCTGGACACGGTCTCTCCCGTGCTCTGCCACCAACAGCAGCGGTTGATCCCCATCGCCGACCGCCTGGCTGGGCGCCTGTTCCGTGACCGGGTGCCCGACTTCCTGCAGAAGCACTACAACCGCAGCTGGCCGCTGCTGTCCTTCCTGGACGACACCCGGGACTTCCGGGACTAGTTCGACGACGCAGGGATTTCGACCGACACCAATGTAGGGGCGGGGTTTCCCCACCCGCTACGGCGCCGGTCGATACCGGGCTTCGGGAGGGGATAAACCCCTCCCCTACATCGGTTCGCGGAACATCTTGGGATCGGTCAGAATCCCT
>CAZHIK010000808.1:3401-4567 GCA_964532635.1 uncultured Enterobacterales bacterium | reverse complement strand
TGGGTGCTGCCCGACGCTCGCGGCGGTCGCCTGGTGTGGCGGGTGGAGCTGTGGCCCGACCGGCCGGCCGAGCACTGGCGCGCCACCATCGACGCCCACAGCGGCGAGCTGATCACCCTGCGCGACATGCGCCAGCAGGCCCTGGCCGACGTCTACGAGCACAACGCGGCCAACTCCGATCTGGTCGAAGTGGAGCTGCACGGACTCGAGGAGGGCGACGCCTGGCTCACCAGCGCGCTGGCGCAGGTCTACACCCTGGAGTTCAGTGGCTCGAACGAGTCACTTTCCCAGACCGCTGTCGCCGATGAAGACGGCAACTTCTTCTACGTGCCCGACGACGAGGAGGACATCTACGGAGACTCCTTCGCCGAGGTGAACGCCTACCACCACCTCACCGACATCCGCACCTGGCTCGCGGAGGACTACGGCCACAATGCCGGCGGGCCGGTCTCGGTCACGGTCAACTACCGCGACAGCGCCAGTGGCCTGTACGACAACGCCTATTTCACCAAGGACTTCTCGGGGAACTACGCCATCGCCCTGGGACAGGGCACCATCGACCTGGCCTACGACGCCGACGTCATCCAGCACGAGTTTGGCCACGGCGTCGTGGACGACCTGTGCGACATCAACTCGGAGCTGGACTACCCCATCAGCTTCGATCAGTACGGCCTGCACTCGGCGCCCCACGCCGTCAACGAGGGCATGGCCGACTACTGGTCATCGACCTTCCAGGGTGATCCTTGCTCCGCCGAGTACTTCGGCTCGGCGTTTGGCTACGAGTGCCTGCGGGATCTCGACAACGACCACGTCACCCCCGATCACCTGCTGGGCGAGGCCCACGAAGACGGCATGATCATCGGCGGCACCCTGTGGGAGGTGCGGGAGCTCATCGGGGTCCCCCTGGCCGACGACATCATCTACGGCGCCCTGTCCAGCCTCACCGCGGCGCCCACCTTCCTCGAGTACGCCGCCGCGGTCGACGAGCACGCCCTCGCCAGCGGTGAGCTCGACCAGGACGCCCTCGACGCCATCTCCGCCATCTTCGAGGAGCGCGGCTGGTACAAGTCCGACCGCGCCATCGACATCCCTGACGGCGGTGGGGAGCAGGGGCTGTTCCTGGGGGCCGATCTGATGGCCGGCTACGCGGGCTCGTCGGCGTGCAC
>CAZHIK010000808.1:0-3391 GCA_964532635.1 uncultured Enterobacterales bacterium | reverse complement strand
CCCTGGCCCGCAGCTTCGACGGTGGGCTGCTGTTCCCGCTGCCCTTCCAGTTCAGCTTCACCGTCCCGGAAGACCAGGATGTCACCGCGGTCGTCATCGACTTCGGCCTCGAAAAAGCCAGCATCCCCAACGTGATCGAAGACGACGATCTGCAGTACTCGTTCTTCCTGCGCCAGGGCGAGATGATCACCTTCGAGGAGTACAACCTCTACCACCTCATCGGCTTCGACTTCACCATCCTCACCGAGGTGTTGGACTACGATCTCGAGGTCGACGACGAGCCGGAGAGCGTGCGCCTCGAGGTGGACGATCCCGACCTCCCCCTGGTGCCCGGCGAGACCTACTACTTCGACCTGGCCGGCATGAACTGCCCCATCATGAGCTTCGCCATCACCGTGGACTTCGAGGTCCCCGAGCCGGTGGAAGAGGAGCCGGGACGCTGCGGTTGCTCGAGCGGTCGCGTTGCGAGTTCTGCGCTGGGCCTGCTCGGATTTGTGGGGCTGCTCGGGGTGGGGCGCCGCCGGCGCTGAGCCCATGCTCCTCGTACTCCTGCTGGCCTGCTCCAACGCTGGCGACGACGCGGGTCGCACCCCGCTGGTGGTCTACACCGAGGAACGAGCGCCCTGCGCCCACCGCAGCGAGGACCGGGTGCTGCTGTGGGGCGATCTGCACGTGCACGGCTCCCTGAGCTTCGACGCCCGCAACTACGGCACCGTCGCCAGCCACGACGAGGTGCTGGCCTTCGCGCGGGGGGAGCCGGTGGGCATCGCCTCCGACCGCGTGGTGCAGCTGGACCGGCCCCTGGACTTCGTCTCCCTCACTGAGCACGGCGACTACCTGGGCGAGGTGGCCCAGTGCACCGATCCCGCCAGTAGCGGCTACGCGGCGGGGATCTGTGAGGCCTACCAGGGGGGCGACCCCGACGCCGCCTTCGACTTCGGAGTGGAGTTGGCCGCTGAGGAGCCCATGCGTAGCGAGGAGGTCTGCGGCCCCGATGCGGCCGACTGCAGCGCCGCCTCCCGTCAGGCCTGGGCCGATCTGCTCGCCGCCAGCCAGGGCGCCTACGACACCAGCAGCGCCTGCGAGTTCACCACCCTCGCCGGCTACGAGTACACCCGCACGCCGGAGATCTCGAACCTCCACCGGGTGGTGCTGTTCCGCAACCTCCAGGTGCCGCCCGCGCCCGTCTCCGCCTTCGAGGCCCCCACGGCCTGGGCCCTGTGGAGGGCCCTCGAGTCCCAGTGCACCCGGGCCGTCAGCGCCTGCGACGCCATCGTGATCCCCCACAACAGCAACCTGGCCAACGGGCGCATGTACCACCCCTCGTGGGTGGACGAGCCCGATGTGGACGCCAGCCCCGAGGAGGCCTGGGCGCTGCGGGCCCGCATGGAGCCGCTGGTGGAGATCTTCCAGCACAAGGGCGACAGCGAGTGCCGCAACGGGCTGGGGGGCCCTGAGGATCCCGACTGCGACTTCGAGAAGCTGCGCGAAGCCGACGACGAGGTCTGCGAAGACGACGAGCTGGGCACGGGAGGTATGCGGCTGTGGGGCTGCGTGCATCGGCTGGACTTCGCGCGCTACGCCATCGAGGAGGGCTTGGTGCTGGAGCGCGAGCTGGGCGCCAATCCGTACCGGCTGGGCTTCATCGCCAGCACCGATACCCACAACGGCAGCCCGGGCCTGGTGCGCCACGAGGACTACGAGGGCCACGTGGGCACCGTGGACGACACCGTGGACGAGCGCCTGGGCGACGGGAACATCACCCACGACACCTTCATCGACAATCCCGGCGGCCTCACGGGGATCTGGGCGGTGGAGAACAGCCGCGATGCCGTCTTCGAGGCCATGCAGCGCCGCGAGGTCTACGCCACCAGCGGGCCGCGCATCGCCCTACGCCTCTTCGCTGGCGATCTGCCCGAGGACCTGTGCGAGCGAGACGACGCGGTGGCCGTCGCCGATGGCGCGGGCGTTCCCATGGGCGGTGTGCTCGAAGGACCCCTCGAAGACGCGCCTCTCCTGTGGATCTCGGTCCAGGCCGACGCGGGGAGCGACGACTTCCCCGGGGTGGGCCTCGAGCGGGTCCAGGTGGTGGAGGGCTGGGTGGAGCCAGACGGCAGCATCGGCGAGAAGGTCCATGACCTGGCCATCAGCGCCGACGCTGGGTGGCTCGACAGCGACAGCTGCGAGGCGGGGGGCGGTGAGCCGGCCTTCTGTCTGCAGTGGCAGCCTCCGGACTTCGAGCCCCAGCGGGCGAGCTTCTGGTACCTGCGCGCCCTGGAGGTCTCCACCTGCCGCTGGAGCACGCGGCAGTGCGCGAGCTTCGACGAGGCGGAGCGCCCACCCCGCTGCGACGAGGGCCAGGTCCAGGAGCACGTACAGCAGCGGGCCTGGTCGTCACCGATCTGGTACGACCCGGGGACGTAGACGCTAGTCGCCTTGCCAGCGGATCAGGTTGTACAGGTGGATGGAGCTGGCGGTGTCCAGCCCCGTGAAGTGCACGCCCATGTGCACGCAGTCGTGGTCGGACCCGCCGACGATCCGGGCTATGACGAAGCGCGCGCCCACCGCCAGGCGCTCTTCGCCGCAGCGGTGCACCAGCTCGAGGGCGCCGGTGGAGCCCAGCAGGGCCTCCGGATCGAGGGCACCCTCGACATCGAGCTCGAGCTCGATCAGCGCGCCGCTCATGCTCACGTTGATGCACTCGGCTCGAAGCAGGCGCCCCTGGAGCCGGACCCATAGCCCGGACCCCAGCGCCACCCGTTCCCTTCTCCTTCGGTCGCTTGCGCTCATGACCTCCCCCTATCGGACCTTTCGGTAGTAGACAGACCCGTGGAACACCTCTCGCTGCAGGCGGGGGCTCACGCCCAGCAGCGACTCGGTGGAGCCCACGATGAGCACGCCCCCGGGCCGGAGCTGGTCCACCAGGCGCGTGAAGAGAGACCGCCGGTTCTGTGGTGAGAAGTAGATGGCCACGTTGCGGCAGAGCACGATGTCGTAGGTGCCCACGTGGCGAAAGCGCGACAGCAGGTTGAGGGTGCGAAGGTGGCCAGGGCGCGTAGCCGATCCACCACTTGCCAGTCGCCGTCTACCTGCCGGAAGAAACGACTGCGGCGCTTGTCCGACAGCCCTCGTCCGATCTCGTGGGAGCGGTAGCGGCCCTGGCTCGCGCGGGCCAAGGCCGCCTCGGAGATGTCGGTGCCCAGGATGCGCACCCCATAGCGTGTGGTGTCGAAGAGCAGCTCCTCGAGCACCATCGCGATGCTGTAGACCTCCTGGCCTGTGGACGCGGCCGCGCTCCAGATGTCGATGCGGGGCCTGGGCAGGCCCAGCTGCTTCTCGATCACATCGGGAACGAGCTTGTGGGCCAGCAGATCGAAGGGGCGGTGGTACC
>CAZHIK010000807.1:0-4569 GCA_964532635.1 uncultured Enterobacterales bacterium | reverse complement strand
CAGCGCCCACGTGGAGGCCACCGCCCTGCACGCGGCCTGGGACTGCGACCAGTGCCACGACATGCCCTCGAGCATCACCTCGAGCGGCCACGTGCACTCGGGCGACAGCACCGCGGCGTTGGCCGAGGTGGATCTGAGCGGCGGCCTGAGCGCGGCGGGCAGCTACGCCCCTGGCAGCTGCTCCGACCTGTACTGCCACGGCGACGGGGCTGGCACAACAGGCACGGCGAGCACCAGCGGGGCGGTGGTCTGCGGCGACTGCCACGGCGACGCCACCACGGCCAGCAGCCTCAGCGCCACCCACGGCACCCACGTGACGGCGGGCGCGGACTGCGACGACTGCCACGCCGACACCGCCAGCGGCAGCACGGGCATCGCGGATGTGGACCAACACGTGGACGGCGAGATCGACATCGCCCTGACCTCGGGCATCAGCTGGAGCGCTTCGGCAGAGACCTGCACCGGCACCTGCCACAGCTACACCCACAGCGGCTCGAGCTTCGAGGGCGCCCACCCCACGGGCTTCAGCGCGGCCGGGGTGCATGGGCTGGCGGCCAAGCAGCAAGACGAGGACTGCACCACCTGCCACGGCAGCGGCCTGGGTGGCGGCACCTCGGGCACCAGCTGTGACAGCTGCCACAGCTCGGGCTGGAAGACCGACTGCACCTTCTGCCACGGCGGCATCGACAACAGCACCGGCGCCCCGCCAGAGGACATGGACGACACCACCACCGGCCTGAGCTTCCCCGCCCACAGCGAGCACGTGGAGCGCAGCGATCACCCGGCCTGGGACTGCGACACCTGCCACGACCTGCCCACCTCAGCCATGACCAGCGGCCACATCTTCGTGGGCGACAGCACCCCGGCCCAGGCCGAGGTGGACATGAGCGCGGGGCTGAGCTCCGCGGGCAGCTACTCGGGGGGCACCTGCAGCAACCTGTACTGCCACGGCAACGGCGCTGGCGCCCTGGGCACCGTGGTCACCGGTGGCAGCACCAACTGCTCGAGCTGCCACGGCAGCTCCAGCTCCAGTTCGGGCATGTCCGGCGAGCACCGGGAGCACCTGCGCGAGGGCTGCAGCTGCGGCGACTGCCACCGCAACACGGTGGTCGGCTCGAGCACCATCATCGACGCCGACTACCACGTCAACGGTTCGGTGGACGTGTCCATGTCCAGCGTGACCATGTCCGGCAGCCGCTGCAGCGGCAGCTGCCACGGCGAAGGTCACTCGAGCGAGCCCTGGTAGACTACGTACCCCCCGGGAGAACCTCCATGCACCGCCTGTTCCTCACCCTGGTGACCACCCTGGCGCTCACAGCCTGCTTCCCGGCCAAGCCGCTGGCGGACGACAGCGCGGTGGACGCCGACGCCGACACCGACACCGACGCTGACACCGACGCCGACACCGACGCCGACACCGACGTCCACCCCGACGGCTGGGCTGCGGCCGACGAGCACGGCCTGGCGGCCAAGCTGCAGGACAGCGAGTGCGGCGCCTGCCACGGCGAGGATCTACTGGGCGGCAGCTCGGGGGTGGACTGCGACAGCTGCCATCCCGCCGGCTGGCGCAGCGACTGCACCTGGTGCCACGGAGGCCTGCAGGACAGCAGCGGCGCACCTCCGGTGGACATCGACGACAGCGCCACTGGGATCTCCTTTCCGGAGCACGGCGCCCACCTGACCGGTGGCGACCACCCCAACTGGAGCTGCGACCAGTGCCACCGCACCCCCACCGACGTGCTCACTCCGGGCCACATCTTCGTGGATGACGACACTGCGGCGCTGTCCGAGCTGGTGTTCGCCGGCGGGCTGTCACCCGCCGGCAGCTACTCCGGACCCGGCAGCTGCTCGAACCTGTACTGCCACGGCAACGGCCGCAACACCGGCTCCGCCAGCAGCGGCTCGCGCTACGACTGCAACGACTGCCACCGCGGGAGCTCCTTGAGCGGAGAGCACGGCGAACACCTGGAAGAGGACTGCGAGTGCGACGACTGCCACCGGGACACGGTCTCGAACGGCGACCAGATCTCGAACCCCGACGCCCACGTCAACGGCTCGGTGGACGTCGCCATGCGGGAGATGAGCTGGAACGGCTCCACCTGCGACGGCGAGTGCCACGGCGAGCGACACCACAACGAGCGCTGGTGATCACCCCTGGGTGAGGCGTTCCACCTCGGCTCGAACCTCCGCCAGGTCGTGCTCCAGGCCGAGCTGCTCGGCGTGGCGCTCGGCGCGGGCCCACAGCTTGCGTGCGCGGGCGGGCTTGCCGTCGAGCCAGGCACAGGTGCCGGCGCAGCGGGCGGCCCGGGCGCGGCCCACGGGGAAGCGCTTGGCGTAGCGAGTGAACAGCCCACAGGCCGCGCGGGCGTCCCGCACCAGGCCGTGGTCGGGGTGGCCCTCCGCCTGCTCCCAGAGGCCCAGCAGGGTCTCGCACAGCCCGGTCAGCCCCTTGATGTGGGTGAAGATGTCGGTGCCGGTCTCGCGCACGTACTGCAGGGTCAGCTCGGCGGACTCCCGCGCCAGGCCGCGCTCACCAGCCCGGAAGAAGGCCTGGGCACGCTGGCCGTGGAAGCCCACGGCGGTCATGCGGTCCTCCTGGGCCAGCAGGTCCTCGCGGCGGTGGATCCAGTCCACCGCTTCTTTCACATGGCCCTGCAGGCACAGGGAGCCGCCGATGCTGGTGGTGGCCCACAGCTCGTGGCGCAGGTCGGCCATCCGGTCGCTGTGGTGCAGCAGCTCCCGCCACAGGCGCAGGGCGCTGTCGAAGTCGCCCACCAGCTCGAAGCGGGTGCCCAGGCAGGAGATGCCGGTGGCGATGGCGGTGCTGTCGCCCATGCTGCGGGCGTGCTCGAGGCCCGCCCGGATCTCGGCCTCGCTCTCCTCGAAGCGGGCGTCGGACAGCAGCCACAGCCCCCGGGCGTAGTGGCCGTTGCAGACCGCCAGGGCGTCACCGGTGCGGGCCCGGCCCAGGAAGCGCTCGCCCACACCCCGTAGCCCCATCACGCCCAGCACGTAGCCGATGGCGTTGTAGGCGTGGACCGCCGGCTCGTAGAAGCCGATGCGCTCGGCGGTGTTGATGGCGCTGATGCTGGCCACCAGCATGCCCACCAGATCGGTGAGGGCGAACAGCTCGTCGGCCACCCGGGACTCCACCCGGGCCAGCTCCTCCAGCCGCTCCCGCCGCCTGCCCTTGGGGCGGGGGCGCAGGGCCTGGGGCCAGACCAGACCGAAAGCCAAGCGAGTGAGCTCCAGAGCGGCCCGCAGGGCTCGACCCGACCGGCTGGCGGGGAAGGGACGGCCCAGCTCCACCAGCGCCGCGGAGAGCTGCTCGAGGGCCAGGCGGGACTCGCTGACGTTGTGGTAGGCCTCGCCCAGGCGGCGACGGGTGCGCACCCGCCGCATCCAGGCCTGGGGATCGCTGTCCGGGGACTGCTCCATCAGCTTGACCGCGGCCCGCAAGTAGTCGATGGCCTCCTTGATGGCCCCCCGGGAGGCGGCGTGTTCGCCGGCCAGCACGCAGTAGTGCAGGGTCTTCGAGGCGTCGCCCGCGCGCCGCCAGTGGTAGGCCAGCCGCGCCAGCCGCGCGCCCTCTCCGGGCTCGGGGGTCTGCTCGTACCACAGGGCCACCGCGCTGTGGATCTCCCGGCGCTGGGCGTGGGCCAGCAGGTCGTAGGCCACCTGCTGGGTGACGCTGTGCTGGAAGCGCCAGACCGGGGAAGGCTCGGGTAGCTCGAGGGCCACGAGCCCCTGCCGAGCACTCCGATCCAGGTGCTCGGCCACGCGGGCTCGCTCCTCGCGCACCGGGTGGACGTCGTGGGTGACCTGGTAGGGGAAGCTGCGGCCCACCACCGAGGCCACCTTCAGGGTCAGCTGCTGGCGAGGATCCAGGCGATCGAGCCGACTGGTGACGGCGCCCTGCACGGTGTCGGGCAGGCGCAGGCCCTCGAGGTCTTCGCTACGCAGCCGGCAGCGGCCTCCTTCCCTGTCCACGGCCCCCATGGCCTCGAGCGCGCCCACCAGCTCGCCGGTGTACAGAGGGTTGCCCTCGGCCCGCTCGAGCAGCAGCTGCTGAAGGTCTTCGGGCACGTCTCCGACTCCCAGGCTGCGGGCCGCCAGGTCGTGGATCTCCGTGGGCGCCAGGCCCCCGATCTCCATGCAGCGACCGCCAGCGTCCGGGGACAGCACGGCCTCGAGCTCGGGTGGGGGCTGGTCCGGGATGGGGCGGGAAGCCAGCACGATGAAGGCCGAGCCGACCCGACGCTGTACCGCCGCCAGCAGGGACCAGGAGGCGGGGTCCATCCAGTGGGCGTCCTCGAGCACCACCAGCAGAGGCCCGCGCACCGAAGCCCCCTCCAGCAGGTGGACCACGAGGTCGCGTGTGTTCTCGCCACGGACCTGGCCGGTCATGGCGGCGGTGATCTCGTTCTCGGGCAGGCTGACGGGCAGCACCGCCGACAGCAGCGGAGCCCACGCCCGGGCGTGGGGGTGCTCCGCCAGGGCGGACAGCACCGTGCTGTCGGCGTCGTCCAAGGCGGCGTCCCGATCCAGGCCCACCACCCGGGCCACGAT
>CAZHIK010000806.1:0-4575 GCA_964532635.1 uncultured Enterobacterales bacterium | reverse complement strand
GGCGCCGCCATGGGGGGCCTGGAGTTGCTGTTCCAGGAGGACGTGGAGCACATCATGAACTGTGCTGTGCGGGACGATCCGGACGACTTCACCAGCATGGACATCAGCAGCTGGGGCTGGCATGCCTTCTCCGCGGACTCGTCCACCTTCTACGACAAGCCCATCGCCGTGCTGGTGGGCCCTCGGGCCATCTCCGCGGGGGACCTGTTCCCCGTCTACATGACCTACCCTCCCCACGCGAAGCGCTTCGGTCGGCTCACCGATGGCAGCTTCGGCTCGATCATGTCCACCTGGTATCCGGACCCCTACGTGAAGGACCTCTACATGGCCTACACCTACGCGGCCTGTATCGACCCGGACATGAGCTGGCTGCAGGGGGCGGAGGTGCCCCCGGAGCAAGAGGTCTGGCTCGATCCCGATGACGTCGCCGCTGGTACCGACACGGTGGTCCAGGAGGCGCTGGCCTGGATCGAGGCAGGCGGCTAGTCCCTGGTTCCACCTGGCTGCGCGGGCTGGCCCGGGACCTGTTCCCACGCGGCCGCGTCTCCAGCGGGCCCAGCCGGCCCGAAGCGAGGTCCCTGCCGATGGCGGCCCCCCGGAACAGCGCTGACCGTGCCCGCCGTGCCACCGTGCTCGCGGTGTTCTTCCTCTCGGGGGCCTGCGCCCTGGTCTACCAGGTGCTGTGGGTGCGCCTGCTCATCCTGCGGGTGGGCGCCACATCCGTGGCCGTGGCGCTGGTGCTCGCCACCTTCATGGCCGGGCTGGGGCTGGGCAGCCTGATCGCCTCGCGGGTGACCCACCGTGTGCGCTCGCCGCTCGCCGTCTACGCGGTGCTCGAGGTGGCCATCGGTGTAGCCGCCTTGGCCATGCCCGCAGCCATCGGTGCGGTGGGCTCCGTGGCCGCGGGATTGTTGCCGGCGGAGGCGTCCCGCACCGCCACCATGGCCCTGCTGGGGCCGCTGTGCTTCCTGCTGTTGCTGGTACCTACCACTTGCATGGGCGCCACCCTCCCGATCCTGTCCAAGTGGATCGCCCGCGACGAGGCCACCCGGGGACAGGATCTGGGTACCCTGTACAGCGTCAACACCCTCGGGGCGTTCCTGGGCACGGTGTTCACCGGCTTCGTGGCCATCGAGGCCTTCGGCATCTCCACCACCAACGGCGCCGCAGCCCTGGCCAACTTCGCCGTGGCCGGCCTGGCCCTCACCCTGGGCCGCCGCGAGGCCGCCATGGCGGTCGATCCTACAGAGCCCCGGGGCGAGCGCTCCCGCGAGCTGTGGACCGTGCTGTTGCTCGGAGCTGCGGCGGGCTTCCTGGGGCTGGCCCACGAAGTCATCTGGACCCGCATCATGGGCTTGGTGCTGATCACCACCACCTACGCCTTCACCACCATCCTGGCGACGGTCATCGGCGGCATCGGCGTGGGCAGCCTGCTGGGGGCGCGAGCCGCGGATCGGGCCGAGGATCCCAAGCGGCTGTTCGGTCTGCTGCAGCTGGGCATCGGGCTGGGGGCTTTGCTGCTGTTCCCCATGCTGCTGGCGGTGCTGCGCTACGCGCCCCAGTTGCTCGAGGCCGGGACGCTTCCGTTCGCGAGCCACCAGCTGATCGCGGTGGCGGTCTGCGCCGCGGTGATGGCGCCGCCCGCGTTGCTGATGGGTGCCACCTTCCCAGCCCTGGCGAGGGCGGTCACCGCGGGTTGCCAGGACGTGGGCCGTCGCGTGGGCCAGCTCTACATCTGGAACACCCTGGCTGGGGTGGGCGGCTCGTTGGTGGCGGGCTTCCTGCTGCTGCCTCGGGTGGGCGCCCTGGGCTCGGTGCAGGTGTTGGCGGCGGCCAATCTGTTGCTGGGAGCCTGGGTGGCCCGCCCCCGGCGTGGTGCTCGGCCCAGCGCGGTGTGGGTGCTGCTGATCCTGGTGGCGCTGGGGGTGGCCGTGGGCAGCGCGGGACGGGTGAGCCTGCGCGACCTGTACCAGGCCCGGCTACCCGAAGGCAGCGAGATCCTGCACCTCGAAGAAGGCGTCACCTCCACGGTGATGGTGGCCGACCACAGCGACCCGCCGGTGCGGCGCATCTGGATCCAGTCGGTGTGGGTGGCGGGTACCGGGGGCACCCACCGCATGCTGGGGCACCTGTCCATGCTCCACGCGCCGGGGCTCGAGCGCGCCGTGGGCATCGCGTTTGGCACCGGGCAGTCCTTCGCGTCGGCTCGGCTGCACGGCCTCGAGCGGCTGGACTGCGTGGACCTGGACGAGGGCATGGTCATGGCTGGCTCGCACTGGTTCGCCGAGCAGAACGACCACCTGCTCGACCAGCCCGGCGTGCACGTCTACATCGACGACGGGCGGGCGTTCTTGGGGCACGGCGAGGCGCAGTACGACGCGGTGCTGATGGAGCCGCTGCAGCCCTGGTTCGCCGGAGCGGTCAACCTCTACACCCGCGAGTTCTACGAGCTGGCCGTGGCCCGCCTGCGCCCGGGGGGCACCATCACCCAGTGGATGCCCATCGATGACGTGCCCGCGGACATGACCCGGTCCGTGGTGGCGACCCTGGCGGCGGTGTTTCCGGAGGTCTGGGTCTACCTCGACAACTACGACCTGTGGATCGTGGGCCGAAAGTCGGGTGAGCCCGTGGACCTGCAGGCCTGGCGCGAGCGCCTGGGCCAGCCCGCGGTTTCGGAGGATCTGATCGAGATCCGCTACGGCGACGTGGAGAGCATCCTGGCCACCCTGGTGGTGGGCCCGGCCGACGTGACCACCTACGTCGGAGATGCGCCGCTGCTCACCGACGACCATCCCTTCATGGAGTTCGAGGCTCCGCGGGTGGCGCACGAGTCGTGGTTCGCGCCCAACGTCGAGGCGCTGCTCGAGGCCTGCCGAGCCCCCCTGGCGGGCTTCGTCGAGCCCGCGGGGCGGCCGCTGCCGGATGGTCTTCGCAGCTGCGAGCTGGGCAGCCTGCTGGCCCAGGTCAACATGGCCCACGATCGCGGCGATCTGTTCGGAGCGCGTGACCTGGCACGCGAGGCCCACCTGTTGGCGCCCAAGGTCGGTCGCCCAGCGGGGGTGTACCGCAACCAGACCGCCTTCCTGGCCGGTGAGCTCGCCAAGCGCGGTGATCCGGCGGGTGCCATCCAGGCCTACCAGCAGCACCTGAGCGTGGACGACGGCTTCCTGGGCGTGCCCCTCAACCTGGCGCTGCTCCAGGCGCGCACGGGCCAGCCCGAGCAGGCCCTGGCCACCCTCGAAGCCTTCGAAGGCCGCCCGGGCGCCCTGTCGGATCGCATCACGGCGATGGCCGACGAGCTGCGGGCGCGAGGTGTGAGCACGCAGCTCGAGGAGACGGACAGCGAGCCCGAGTGATTCTCGGGAGGATCGCCCCACTCAGGGCACAAAGACGCGCTTTCCGAGTGATTCTCGGGGGAGTGGCGCCACCCACGGCACAATCACTCGTTTTCCGAGTGATTCTCGGGAGGGTCGCCCCACCCTCGGCACTTTGACGCGTTTTCCGAGTGATTCCTGGTGCGCTCTGTTCCAACTCGCCAGCGGGATCGATTCGGAGGGGGTGTCGAAGATCGTCGAACTTCGACGACGAAGCTTCGACAGTTCGACGATCTCGAACGGTTGGAGGGGGCTTTTCGGTTGGCACGGTGTGTGCTTCGGCCTGGTGTGACTCGAAACCAGGAGTTCGAAATGCAGCTGTGGCACCTGACCCTTTCCGCGCGAACCCGACATGCGCTCTTTCCCAGCGAAGCCCTGCGGCTGTTGGCCGTGCACAAGCTCATCCAGGCTTGTGGTGATGCGCTGGTGGTGTTCTGCGTCGCGGATGATCACCTTCACTGGGTGGTGCTGTGCGATGTTCGTCGCAGGGCTGACATCGCCCGGGCGGTCAAGCTGGTGGTGGCGGGGCTTTCGCCGGTCGAGACCAAGCCGGTCCATTTCGAGCCCGTCCATGGACGCAACCACATGATGACGTTGCTGCGGTACGTGCTGCGCCAGCCTGAGCACCACGGCCTGCCAGGGCATTCGGCCCTGTGGGTCGGGAGCTGCTTCTCGGATCTGGTGGGTGCACGATGGGTTCCAGGTCTGCGTCTGCGTCTGTTCGACGTGCTTCCCCGGTGCACGGTGGCTGACGTGTTCGAGGCGCTCGGCCTCGATCGTCACCAGTTGCGGCCGGTCCCGGTGGGAGAGCTCAGGGCGGTGGGGGTCCAGGCGCTGGTGGGCGCAGCGGCCGCGGCTTGCGGCGCTCCTTCGGAGCTGCGGGGGAAGCGTACCGCCGTCGTCCGGGCGCGGAGGGCGGCGTGCTCTCTGGCGCGCGAGGCCGGGATACCCACGCGAGAGGTCTCCTGGGCCCTGGGAGTCCACCCTGGCAACGCGCGCAAGCTGCTGACCTCTCCGGTGTCCCCGGAGGCGCTCCTGGCAACCCGGGTGTGGCTGGCGCTCGAGCGGGTGGTAGTGAGCGCTTCGGCGCGGTCGCGTATTGGCGGAGACAACGCGCACGGCTCGGCACACCGATGGGAACGCCGATAGCGAACTCGAGTAATTCTCGGGGGACCTTTGCCACGGGATGCGCATCCACGAG
>CAZHIK010000805.1:0-4585 GCA_964532635.1 uncultured Enterobacterales bacterium | reverse complement strand
GCGCGTCGTGCCGGGAACCGGCGGACCGGCCGCCCAGGGCGCCCACGGTCACCGCGACGCCCCGGTCCAGCAGGGCCTGGATCTCGCGATAGACGAAGGTCTCGGTGAGGGTGGGGTAGTAGCGGAGCAGGTAGAGCACCCGCGGGGAGGTGGGGCCTGGGCTCACGGCAGCTCCGCCAGGAAGGCCTCGAGCTCGGCCGCCCGGTCGTCCCAACTGCGGACCCGTGGTGGCCGCGGGCCCAGCCCCGCGGCCCGCTCGATGGCCCGCGCCAGGGAGGCGGCATCGCCCGGCTCGTACAGCAGCAGATCGGTGGCGATGTCCCGTACGGACGGCAGGTCCGGTGCCACCACCGGCCGGCCGGTGGCCAGGTAGTCCCAGAGCTTGAGGGGCGAAGCAAGGCGGCGCCCGTACAGGTCGTCTCCCAGGGACAACACCAGGACATCGAGACCGGCCAGCACCTCGGGCACCATGGCATAGGGAACCGCAGCGCTCACCGAGACCCGCGGCCCGGCCTGCTTTCGGGTGAGCACCAGCTCCGCCTGGTCCTCGGAGCCACCCACCAGGCGCATTCGGAAGGCCGCTGGGAGCAGCTCGGCGGCCTCGAGCATCGTGGAGATGTTCTTGTAGGCCCGCATGGAGCCCACGTAGCCGGCCACCACGCCCCGGTGGGGGATCGGTGGCCGCTGCCGGGCCGGGTCGGTGCCGTTGTGGATGGCGCGGCGATGGGCCGGCATGATGGGCCCGTGCAGCTCCTCGAGCACCTCGAGGGTGCCCTCGCAGTTGGTGACCAGGCCGTCGCAGCCCCGCAGCACTCGAGCCTCGAGCACCGTGATGGCCTGGTGAGGCTGGCCCCGCTCCCGGGCCTGGGCCGACTCGGCCTCGTGGGACTCGAAGACGAGCCGGAAGCCCAGGGCCCGCCTCCAGCGCACCAGCTCAGCGGCGTGCCGCTTGGTGCGGGCGTAGACCACGGTCCGCTCACCACGCTGTGCCCGCAGCCAGCCAAAGACACGCAGCCTGAAGTCCAGCCCCGACAAGCCTGGGTGCTGCCAGGGCAAGAACTCCAGGGACAGCCCGTCGTGGGGCTCGAGCCCATATGGCGCCAGGGCGCGGACGGCGGACGGCTCGTAGCCAGGCCGAGCCTGGACGTAGAGCTTCACCCCGTGACCCCGGCGCGCCAGGGCGTGGCAGGTGTGCATGACCTGGATGGCCTGGGCGCGCAGGTCGGGCACCTGAGGGCGGTAGAGGTGGACGATCCTCATGGCGCGGGATCCTGGACCATGTCGAGCAGCGCGTCCAGGGTACGCGGGGTGCCGTGCTCGGCTTCGAGCCAAGCGCGCTGCTCCGCGATGCGATCCCCACCGGCCAACCAGTCCCGGATGCGGTGCGCCGAGTCGGGCGCGTCGTCGGGCCGAGGCAGCACCAGCCCCGGTCCCACCGCCTCCGGCAGGCCCCCCACCGGGGAGACCACCGCGGGCACGCCGTGGGCGATGGCCTCCAGCACCACCAATCCCAGCCCCTCGGCGCCGCTGCCGTCCGCATCGACCCGGGACAGCTGCGCCAGCAGCCGCGCCCGGCGGTAGCGCTCGGCGCAAGCGGAGGTGGACAGCCGCCCCTCGAAGTGCACGGGAACCCTCGAGTCCTCGGCCCGGCGCCGCAGATCAGACAGCACCGGGCCCTCCCCCACCACGGTGACGGGCCAGCCCAGCGCCTCGCCCAGGGCCAGCACCCGCTCGAGGCCCTTGAGGGGCGTACAGCGGGCCACCGCCAGCAGGCCACGGCGCCCACCTGGGCCGGGGTCCTGGACATCCACCGGCGAAGGAAGCACCCGGGCCTCGATGCCCAAGGCCTCGAGCCGTGCCGCCAGGAAGCGGGAGACCGCGGCGAAGCGGGCGTAGCCCGCGAGCACTCGAAGCTCCGGCGGCGCCGCCGCGAGGCGGGTGATGGCGCTACCGTGGGCCACCACCACCAGGGACAGCCCCAGCTCGCGACACGGCTCCACCAGGCCCGGGGCCAGGGGCCAGGTGGTGGCCAGCACCCGATCACCGGGCTCGAGGCAAGGTGCGAGAGCCGCGGCCGCAGCCCTGGACTGGTTCCGGTTCCAGCGACGCACCCGGACGCGCTGGATGGCGTAGGGCTGAGCGGCGTCGTAGCGGGCCTCGTCTACACGCCCCAGGGCCCGAGCACCCCGGGCGTGCAGCACCACGGGCAGGCCTCGGGCGTGCAGGCCCAGACAGACCCGCTCGGTCCAGCTGGCCACCCCACCGGTGAAGGCGGGTGGGTAGTCCCCCACCACGACGTGCCAGGTCACGACATCACCCCCCGGAGCGCCAGGGCGGCGGCCGAGGGCTCGGCCTCCACCAGGCAGCGCAAATCGCCGAAGGGGCAGCGGTCCCGGCCGAAGCGAGCGCAGGGCCGACAGGGCAGCTCGACCTGCACAGGGGTGCAGCGCTGCTCCCAGTAGCCGTCGTCGGCGTGGGTACTGCCGAACACCGCCACCACCGGGATGCCGGCCGCAGCACAGAGATGGGCCAGCCCGGTGTCGCCGGCGAGGCAGGCCCGCCCGCGCCCCAAGGCGGCGAAGGTGGCCTCGAAGCCCGCCTCGCAGCACAGCTCGGCCCGGGGCCCGAGGGCGTCCACCAGCCGGCGACAGGTGCGCTCCTCACCCGGTCCCCCGAGCACCACCACAGGCCCTTCGATCTCGTCGAGGGTCCGGACGAAGTGCTCCACGGGCCAGCGCTTGGTGGGATGGCGGGCGCCGGGAACCACCAGCACGGCGTCCTGGGGGCCCTCGACCCGAACCCAGGGCAGGGGCGCGGGCTCGACCCCCACGGCCCGGGCGTAGCGTTGCACCACGGGATCCGCGGGGCCGCACTTGGCGGCCACCCGCAGATGCCGCCGCAGTCGCTGCGGCTCCACCGCGTCCCAGACGCCCCCCAGGCGCAGGCCCAGGGTGACGCTGCGCAGGCTGCAATGCAGGTCCACCCGCCGCCCGTGGGCCGGTAGCCGCGCCGCCAAGGCGCCGATGCCCTCCCCGGGCTCGAGGGCCACCACCCGCTCCACTCCGGGCAGGCGGCGGGCCACGGGCTCCCAGGCCCCATGGGTGACGAAGACGACGGGAGCCAAGGCCCCGGTGACCGCGCCACAGAGCACCACGTCACCGAGGGACGAGAAGCGCACCACCAAGGTAGGGGCGCTCACTGCAGCACCTCGAGCACACGCTCGACGCCCACGCCGGTCAGGCAGGGCACGTCCAGATCGCAGCGCTTGCGGTAGCAGGGCCGACAAGGAAGCTCCGGCCCCTCGACGGCCAGGGCACCAGCGGTGCCCGTGAGCGAGGCGGTGGTGGACCCGTGGATCACCACGACCCGCACCCCGCAGGCCGCAGCGAAGTGGGCCACCCCGCTGTCGTTGGAGACCAGCACGCGGCAGCGCTGCAGCGCGCCCGCCAGCGCCCCGAGGGGCAGGGCGTCCAGCAGCTCCACGTCGGGCACCTGGGCCCGGGCACGCTCCGCTTCGCCAGGCCCGCAGTAGACCCGCAGGGGCTCGTCCAGGGCGGCAGCCAGCTCGACGAAGCCCGGCCACTGGACCGGCTCGCCGCTGACGCTCACGGGGTTGAGGCCCACGTGGAGGGGCAGGTGGGCCCAGGCGGCGATCTCCTCGGCCCGGGGCGCGAAGCGGGGATCCCCCCGCACCTCCACCCCCACCAGTCCCGCCACAGCCGCGTAGTCGTCCCGGCGGTGGCCTTCCCCGGGCGGCACGGAGCGGTTGAGCAGCAGGGAGCGACCGTCGGTGGCGAGCCCCACCCGGTGCCGTGCGCGACGGGCCTGCCAGGCCGCTCGGAACGACGGGGCCAGCAGCACCGCCACCTCCTGGCGCTCCGGGCGGGTGTCGCGGGGTATCCAGGCAGCGCCGGTGTCGCGGTACAGCTGCTCCCCCCAGCTCGGCGCAGCCACACGGCAAGAGGCCGCGGCTCGGGCCAGGGCCGTCACCGCCGGAAGGGCCATCACCCCATCGCCCAGGTGGTTGGGCGCCCGCAGGAACAGCCGCAGTTGGGCAGGAGGCTCGAGCCAGCGGGGCGTACGGAGGGGCATGATTGGCGCCGCCCCTGGGGTCGCTGCATGGCCGCGGGGGCTGGGGACAGATATCATGGGCGCGCCCCAGAGGAACCCCATGAGCACGGCAAACTCCGGGAGCGCCCAGGGCCCAGGCCCCCGCGCCCTCGTCGCACTGCTGGCTGGAGCTGTCGCAGCGGTCGTGGTGCTGGTGGTCGTGTTGTGGCCCCGTGCCTCGAGCGTGCTCGTGGTCTTCCCGCGAAGGGACCTGCTCTTCGCCAGCCACCTGGGCCTGGTACTGCAGAACACCGACATCCTGACCCAGAACGGCGTCAGCGCCCGCTTCGAGTCACCCGAGACCACCCCGGAGCTGCAGCGCTTGGCCGCCGAAGCCGACGTGGTGCTCGAGGAGACCTACCGCAACGAGTACCAGATCCATGTTCCGATGGAGCCGCACGGCTGTGTCGCCAAGTGGGACGGCGACAGGGTCACCATCTGGGAGTCCGCCCAGGGGGTCTATCCCATCCAGGCC
>CAZHIK010000804.1:0-4586 GCA_964532635.1 uncultured Enterobacterales bacterium | reverse complement strand
ATGGAGGCCACCAGCTGAGCGCCGAAGCGGCGAGCGTTGTGGTCGATCTCGGCCTTCGCGTGGCGTTCGACCTCCCAGGGCACCACGGTGTAACCCCGCTTGCGCAGGGCATCGGCCAGGTCTCGCACGAACAGCTCCCCCGTGACCACGAGGGCACGCTTGCTGCCCACGCCGTGCTCCAGCAGGTGTCGCTCGGGGCGGTGCACTCGCTCGAGAGCCGGGTGCTCCACCAGGGCACCGTCGAAGGGCAGGTGGTCCAGCAGGTCGGAGGCCAGGGCGAGGCGCAGGCGACCCGAGCGCAGTGCCTTGGTCCAGTCGTTGCGAGACAGGGCTACGCGCATCAGCCATGGGTCCCGATCCCAGGCCACCACGGTGGCGCTGGGCCAGCGCTTCAGGGCGGCGGTCGCGGTCTCGCCCAGACCCACACCGAAGCACAGCACCCGATGCGGCTCCCCGTGGGAGGCCAACAGATCGGCCACTGCCTGGCGCCCCAGGTGCAAGGGCATCCAGCCGCGGCCGAGGCGGTAGTGGACCGAGCCGCTGTCGTCGGAGGAGGCCTGGCGTACGTGAGCGTCGTCTACGGGCAGGTGCAAGCGCTTGGACAGCGCGGCGTCGCGCTTGGCCAGGGCAGCGAGGTTCTTGCGGAGGCGAGGGAGGGCGAGGCTGACGGGCTGCATGGACGCAGCTTAGCGCAGCCAGCCGGGCAGGTCTCGAGACCACAGCGCCGGATGGTGCTGTCGTGGATGAGATCCACCGACGCAGCGATGAAGCATCGTCGAGATCGGTGATGCCGATGGCGCTCATGGGTCCTGTTCGAGGGGAGCCGGGAAGAGGACGCCGGGGGCTAGGCTCCAGCCGGGGTCCAGGGCACGCTTGGTGGCGCGCAGCTGCTCCATGGCTCGGGAACCCCGGGTCATGGCCAGCATGCGCTGCTTGAGGGGGCTGCGGCCCACGCCGTGCTCGCTCAGAGGGCAGCCACCCAGCTCGATGACGCGCTCGGCCAGCTCGAGCAGGGCGGCCTCGCCCGCAGCCACATCGGCGGCACAGGTGGGCAGCCCGTTGGGGTGGACGTTGCCGTCGCTGACGTGGCCGTAGACGCAGACCTCGAGTCCGTGCGCGGCGAAGACCGCTCGATAGGCGGCCAGCATGGACGCGAAGTGCTCGAAGGGTACGATCATGTCGCCCCCCAGCTTGTGCACAGCGGGATCGCGGCGCTGGTGGCGCAGCAGCCACTCGCTCACTGCCAGGGGTATGGCCTCGCGCACGGCGGCAAGCTCGGCCTGGCGGCTGCTCTGCTCGGGCAACGCCAGCTCGGTGGTATCCAGGGCGTCGTGGGCCAGCAGGGCGTCCACCAGGTCGGCGATAGGGCTCTGCGGTGAACCTGGGCAGGCGCTGTCGAGCTGCTCCATCACGGCTGCATCGTCGGTGTCAGCGGGCAGCTCGTGCACCAGCAGCAGGGCCGCCTCGCAGCCCTCGGGTACGCTCACCCGCAGCTTGTCCAGCACGCCCTCCGCCTGGATCAGCTCGAGGCAGCGGGCGTCGAAGTACTCGATGCTGCGCACGGACAAGCCTCTGGGCCGTTCACCGCGGCCGGTAGCTCGGGAGCGCTCCCGCAGGGTGTGCGTCAAGGCGACGGCTTGCTGGTCTCCAGGCAAGAAGATCAGGGCCAGCAGCTCGGTGGGCAAGGGCCGCAGGCCGATCTCCACCAGGGTGATGATGCCCAGGGTGCCCTCGGCCCCGATGAACAGATCGATGGGGTCCATGGGATCGGTCACGGAGTAGCCGGCCGAGGTCTTTCGAAGCCGGGGGGACAGCTCCGTGGGGATGGGGACCTCGAGGGTGCGCTCCCCCTCGAGCAGCAGGGTGTCGCCGGGAGCGATGCTGTGCTCACCCCGACGAAGCTCGAGCACCTCGCCGTGGCGGAGGGCCACCCGGATGCGCTGGACCCAGTCCCGGGTGGTTCCGTAGGCGAAGGTGGCGGCACCAGCTGCGTTGCAGGCCACGTTGCCGCCGATTGTGGCGCCGTGGTGGGTGGGGGCGGGGGGGTAGTGGCGCCCGCGCTCGGCCAGGGCTGAGTCCAGCTCCGCGAGCACCAACCCGCGCCCGGACACCGCGCGCTGGGCCTCGGTGTCGATCTCCAGTGACCTCATGCGGCCCAGGCCCAGCACCACCTCGCCGCTGGGGGTGGCCCCGCCGGTGAGGCTGGTCAGGGCGCCCTGGGCCAGCACCGGGGTGTCCGGGTGAGCGCGCAGCCAGGCGCACAGCTCCGCTTCGCTGCGGGGCTCCACCAGGCCCACGGCCCCGCTGCCGTACATGGCGGCCGCATCGCGGGCGATAGCCTCGAGCCGGTCACGTTCGCGGAGGATGGGGGGAGGGGAGGCGTCGGGGGGGCGCTCGAGGGGCAGGCGCAGCGTGGCCATGGGGTCTCTGTGTTCCTTCGCGCTCAGACCTTCCACTCGAAGGGCAGCTCGTCGGGGATGGTAGCGCTGTCGCCGAAGCGCTCCACCTCGCCCTGGGTGTTGATCACGAAGGTCAGGCGCTCCCCCTTGCGTGGGGAGAACCAGACCTCCTTGGTCTCACCACCCTCGGTCAGGTGCACGAGGCACAGCTCTCCGTTGGCCCCAAGCCGCAGGTTGGCACCGCAGACCGGGCAGCTCAGGCGCCAGATGGAGCCTGGAGGTAGCTCGCTGCCGTCTGGGATGAGCAGCTCGTAGTTGCCCGGCTCCGGGTGCAGGCCGAGCAGCATCTGGCGCCCCTCGTCACTTGCGCGGAGGATGACGGCGTTCTCCGGGTTGAGGACACCCTTGCAGGACGGGCAGGAGTAGGTGCGCTTCATGGAACCTCCGTGGGGATCCTACACCAGAAGCGGCGCTCGTGTCGGCAGAGGAGTGAGCCACCTCGGGCGAGTGACGATAGGCGGGCGGCACAACAGACAGCGTGGAGCTTCCCGTGGCCACTTCGAAACTCGGAACCGCCATCCCGCGCAGCCACCGCACCCTGTTCGTGCTCGCCGCGGTGATGACATGGGTGCTCGTGAGCTCCGGCGGCTTCGTCTGTGTCATGGACGCCTCCTCGGGCTGCCCGGACTGGCCCACCTGCCACGGGCGGCTCATCCCGCCCCTGAAGCTGCTGCCCCTCGTGGAGTGGGCGCACCGCATCGCCTCGCCCATCACCCTGCCGGTGATCATCGCCGCGGCGGTGGTGGCCTGGCGCAAGCACCGCCAGCGGGCCTGGGTGCTGTGGCCAAGCATCGGCGCCATCGCAGCGATCCTCAACGTGGTGCTGTACGGGGCCATCGGTGTGTTCTGGGGCCTGTCCCGTGGCTGGGCCGCAGCAGACCTGGGCACCGCGCTGCTGTCCTTGGCCTCGATAGTGGTTGCCGCGGTCGCTGTGGCTCGGGCACACTCCGAGCCTTGCGCGTCTCTGCGTCCATCCTTGGAGCAGCCCGTGGCCAGGCTGGGATTGGTCGCGACGGGGGCGCTGTTCGCGACCCTGGTCAGCGGCGTGCTGGTGGCCCGTGAGCACTCGGTGGTGCGCTGCCTGGGCTGGCCGGACATGCTGGCCTTCGACACCGGCGACGACCTGCTGGGCCGGCTGCAGCTGGCCCGCGTCGGCCTGGCCGCCCTCACGGTCGTGCTCGTCGCGCTCACCGCGTGGAGGGCTTGGCGTGTGCCCGCGCTCCGGGTGGGCGCCGCGGTGATCGGCTCCCTGTTGGCGGCGGCCGTGGCGCTGGGGGCCCTGGTGACCGCACCCGATCCAGGCTTCGCGATGCCCACGCTGACCATGCTCGCGGCGGGGGGGCTGTGGTCGGTGTTGGTGGCTGTGACCACGCGGGCGGCCGTGGAGTCCGGCTAGAAAGTCTTTCTCCCCCAGGTTCCTCGCGGGTCCATCCGAGTGCTACCCTGGCACCAACCCGGAGGATCTCCATGCGCGCCACCCACTCGATCCTGCTGACCAGCCTGGCCCTGGTCGCCTGTCATCCCACGGGGGGGCTGCTGCCCGACACCGGCGACACCGACCTGCCGGCCGACGCGGACACCGACACCGACGCGGACACCGACACCGACGCAGACAGCGACGCGGACAGCGACGCGGACAGCGACACAGACGTCGAGACCTCCACCCTGACCTTCAACGTCGAGGGGGAGACGGACGGCTCGGCCCTGACCCTGAGCTGGTTCGATCCCTGGTCGGGCGACTTCGAGCCTGGCGAGGTCATCGAGGGTGGCCCCGGTTCGGCGACCATCAGCGTCGAGATGCCTACACCCGGTGATGACGACCTGGTCACCCCCGATCCAGGATCATGGCCGAGCTTCCAGGTGGCCGCCTACCTCCCGGCGCTGCACGACGACATCGACGACGACGGGCTCCAGAGCGAGGGTGAGCCCTTCGTGGGCGTGGGGCTGGCTTGGCCCATGTACGCTGTGGGCGTGCCCGCCGAGCTGCAGGCCGCTGGGATTGTCGAGGGCTGGAACGCCCTGCAGATGGACATGGAGAGCGACGACTTCCAGCTCCTCGACATCAGCGCAATTCCCCTCGAGGCCGGCCTGTGGCCCGTGGAGGAGGTCACCATCGGCGGTGACTAC
>CAZHIK010000803.1:0-4588 GCA_964532635.1 uncultured Enterobacterales bacterium | reverse complement strand
AGGGCTCGTAGTGGCTGGCGAAGACGATATCGAGCCAGCCATCGCCGTCGAGATCGCGGACTCCGGACTCGGAGGCCGCGGTGGTGGAGAGCAGCTCCCGCCGCTCCTCGCTGTAGCCCTGGGCAGCTCCCCAATACACATAGGATGTATCAGCGAAGGACAGATCCCACTCCACGCCACCGTTGGACAGCACTATGTCCACCCAGCCGTCCTGGTCCAGATCGGCGATCTGGGCGTCGACCCCACCCACCGCCTCGGGCAGCTGCTCGTAGTCATCGCCCAGGTTGCCCGCCATGTCTCCCCAGTAGATCATGCTGGCGCTGCCACAGTACAGCACGCACATCCAAGAGGTGAGCAGCAGGTCGGTGTTGCCGTCGGCGTTCATGTCTCCCACCGCCAGGCCCTCTGGGAAGACCGAGGTGAGCTCGGTACGGCTGTGCTCTCCCCAGCCCTCGTCCGTGCCCCAGTACAGGTAGCTCTCGTTGGCGAAGAAGAACTCCGTGACACCGTTGGCGAACACCACATCCATGCGGCCATCGGCGTTGATGTCGGCCACTCGGCTGCGGGCCGCGCCGATGGTGGGCAGGCCCAGGCGGTCATCTACGCTGAAGCCGTGGGGCCCGCCCCAGTAGACGTAGGAGTCGTTGCTGTAGTTGTCGAGGGTGGGATCCCCTCCTCGGTAGCGGTTGGAGAAGATCACGTCGATCCAGCCGTCCTGATCCAGATCGGCGGCGGTGGGATCCGCGCAGCCGATGGTGGGCAGGGAGGTGCGCTGGTGCTCGGAGAAGCCGGTGGCCGAGCCGTAGTAGACGTAGGAGTCGATCTCGCGATCCTCGCCGTCCTGCACCGAGGCGAAGACCAGATCCACGTAGCCATCCTGGTCGAAGTCACCGGCGTCGGCGCCCATGGCGCCGACCGTGGGCACGGTCCAGACCGAGGCGCTCGAGTAGCCGTCCGCCGAGCCGAGGTAGATGATGGAGTCGGTGCTGTAGTCCTCGTCGAGATCGGTCTGGGCAAAGACGATGTCGGGCCAGCCATCGCAGTTCAGGTCACGGCAGGCGTCAGCCCCGTCGCAGTCCTGGTCCACTCCGTCGCCCGGGACCTCGGTGGCATGGGAGCCGGGGTAGGCGGTGGCGTCGTCGTCGTGGCAGTCTTCGTCGGAGAGCCAGCCATCGCCATCGGCGTCCTGGGGCAGGTCCGTGTCGGCATCGGTGTCGCTGTCGGCGTCGGCGTCGGTGTCGGTGTCGGTGTCACCGTCCGCGTCGGTGTCCGTGTCGCCTTCGGCCGAGTCTTCGGTGTCCACAGGCACCGGCTCGTCCTTGGGGTCGCAAGCCACAGCGAAGCAGAGCGCGAGGAGGTGGAGTTGTCTCATGTCTCACTTCCAGGAGGGGGTGTAGGGTACCCCAGCGACTTCGTAGCCTTCACCATCGGACTGCACCAGGATGCTGCCGTCCAGATCGGTGCGCAACACCGTGGCCCCGATCTCGGCGAGGTTGTACAGCGTCAGCGAGCTGGGATGGCCGTAGCTGTTGCCCTCGCCCACCGAGATGATGGCCACGCTGGGCTGGATGGCCTCCAGGAAGGCCTGGCTGCTAGCGTTGAAGGAGCCGTGGTGGTGCACCTTGTAGACGTCCACAGGGCCCGCGTCGAGGCGGGCTTCACAGGGCTGCTCGCAGTCGCCACCCAGCAGCACGCGCACATCACCGTGGGTCAGGGCCAGCACCACGGAGTTCTCGTTCTCGCTGGACGAGCTCGCGCCAGCGTGGGCGTGAAGCACCGAGACCTCGATCTGTGATCCCATGTCGATGAGCCCCCCCACCTCGAGACCGACACGGCGGGGGTTCGCGGCATGGCGATAGTACCAATAGGAGGCCGAGGTATAGGTGCCGCCATTGTCGAACGCGGCCACCACCTCGCGGTGCTCGTCGAGCAGGGTGTCCGTGTTGCCCAGGTGGTCCTCGTGACCGTGGCTCACCACGGTATAGTCGATGGCGTCGATGCCCAGGCTGTCGAGGGCCCACTCCAGCTCGTCGCAGGCCGCGGAGGTCCCGCTGTCCACCAGCATCACGAAGCCGTCGGGGGAGATGACCAGGGCCGCGTCACCTTGACCGACGTCGAGGAAGTGCACCCGCAGATCACCGGGCGCTCCCGAAGGGCAGGCGCAGTGGGCCGAGCAGGCCCCCGGGCAGGCGCGGTCATCGGCGCCGTCACAGGCCTCCCACGGGCCACCCTTGATCCCGTCACGGCAGCGTCCACCGCAGCCCTCGTCGGCTTCTCCGTCGCAGTCATCGTCGATGAGGTTGCACAGCTCCCGAGCGGCGGGGTTGCGTGTGGGGTCGGCGTCGTTGCAGTCCCCCGGCCTCTCCACCAGTCCGGGTTCGCCGCCGCACAGCAGGTGCTCGTCGACACCAAACCCCCAGCCATCGCCATCGGCGTCCGGGTACCAGGCGGCCTGTGGCTCCGCGAAGTCCTCGTCCACGCCATCGTCGCAGTCGTCGTCCACGCCGTTGCAGCGCTCGTCCGCACCGGGATGACGCTCCGGGTCGCCGTCATCACAGTCCCCACCTTGGAGCACCCAACCGGGAGGACCCGCGCAGGCCGGCAGCGCCGTGACCCGCGCTCCGAAGCCGTCGCCATCCTCGTCGGGGTACCACAGGTCGGCACAGGGCACCGGGGCGGAGACGGGCTCTTCGGTGTCGCCCGGCGGGGGTGGACTGTCCACGGGCCCATCCTGCTGAGCGCAGCCCGCTGTGAGCAGCAGTGTGAGCAGGATCTTCATGGTGAGGACGGCCGGGTGGACGCAGTGTAGCAGGGCCGCGCGGCTATCGCGTCAAGCGTCGATAGATGCCCGGGATTCTCAGTGGGAGCGCCTCGACACGATCGATGATGGTGTAGGCGCCGCGACCGTACATGTGCTGCAGGTAGTCGCGGCTGTGGGGATCAACGGTGATGCAGAAGGGGTGCAGGCCAGCCTGCCGCGCCTCCACCAGGGCCCTGCGGGTGTCCTCCTGGGCGTAGCGATCGGCGTAGTGGTCACAGCCGCAGTCCAGGGGCTTCCCGTCGGAGAGCAGGATGAGCAGTCGGATGCGCGCGGGCTCTCGCAGCAACGCCCGCGTGGCGTGGCGGATGGCCGCACCGTCGCGGTTCTCCATCTTCCAGGACATGGCGCCGATGCGCTCGCGAGCGGCCTGATCGTAGGGTTGGTCGAAGTCCTTGGCCACGTAGAAGGCCACCTGATCGCGGCCGTAGCCCGAGAAGCCCCACACCGCGAAGCGATCCCCGATGGCGTCCACCGCCTCGGCGATGAGCACCAGGGCCTCCTTCTCCACCTCGATGATGCGCTTGCCCCCTCCGGAGACGACCTCGTTGGTGGACGAGGACATGTCGAGCAGGAAGGCCACAGCCACATCGCGGCGGCTGCGCTCGTGGCGCAGGTAGAGCCGGTCGGAGGGACTACCGCCGGCCCGCCGCACAGTGAGGGCCTCCACGACACGGTCCAGATCGAGGGCGTCCCCATGGGGCAGGGCGCGCACCAGCTCGAGCTCGGAGGGCCGCAGCGCCTCGAACTGGCGCCGGAGGGATCGGATCTGGGGGCGATAGGTCGCCATCACCCGATCCACGAAGTCGGGGCTCGCGCGCAGCAGGGGAAGCTCCCGCACCAACACCCAGCCGGGCCGGTAGTCGCCGATACCGAGGTCCCACTCGGGGTACACCTCTCCCAGCCGACCCTCGAGGGACTCGGGCTCGACATCCTCCCGCAGCGGTGGTGGCAACGGAGCATGAGCCCGCGGGCGCTCGTCCACCAGTCCACCTCCGGGCCCCTCCATTGCGCTGAGCCAAGCGTCCGCCTCGGCGTAGTCGGCGCGCTGGCGCTGCCGGAGCCGCGCATCCTCGCGGATCCGTTCACGCTGCTCCGGGAACGAGCTGTCCTCACCCCGCTGCCGGGCCTGCTGGTGGGCGGCCATGGCCCGCTCGTCCAGTGCTTCGGCGGCAGCGTCACGCCGTTCGGGCCGCAGCATGCCACCGCTGGCTCTGCCCAGCAGGTCCTTCCAGCTACCGCCACCGCCAGCCAGCCCCCCATCCCCGCTCACGGATGCCGGCTCACCGGGCTGGCCCGCACCCTGCTCGGTGCGCCCACCCCCGCGGGAGCGCCCCGTGGCCCGCCCGGGCTTCCCCTCGCGCGTGCGCGACAGGTTGATGAGGGCCGCAGCACCGGGCCAGGCCCGCTGCAGCGCTGCGGCGGTGTGCTGCACGGTGGCGTGGGGCTGCTGTAGCTCCTCGAGGGCCTCGCCCAGGGACTCGAGGACGGACCAGGCAGCTGGGTCCGTGCGCTGGCGGGTTCCCTCGGGCAGGGAGCCCATCCAGGCTCGGCTGGCCAACAGGGCCACCAACTGCTCCACGGGCGGGAGCTGATCCAGTGGGGGTTCCGGACGGGGCAGCTCGGCCCTCAGTCGATCGAAGTCCCGAGCCAGGCCGGGGTAGCGGCTCCGCAGGCCTGCTTCGATCCGTGCGTCCTCCAGGATCTGGAAGAGGTCCCCCGCCAGGGAGCGGTTGCCCAGGCCCCGCAGGAAGCGCTGCAGCTCGATCT
>CAZHIK010000802.1:0-4600 GCA_964532635.1 uncultured Enterobacterales bacterium | reverse complement strand
TGAGGTTGAGCGAGCGGGCCACCACGCCCTTGACGACCGCCTCCCAGAACACACCGAAGCCCCGGAGGTTGAAGCCCGCGGGGTTGCCCGCTCGGCGACGGGTCCAGATCGGAGGCAACAAGGCCAGGGAACTCTGCCCCGCGAGGCTGACCGCGCCGGTGGTGGGGATGGAGCCCACCCCGGCGATGAAGGCCCGGTTGGTATACAGGCCCTCGGATAGCTGGGCTTCGGTGTAGGACTTGATGCGACCGTCTGCGTAGCGGGAGGCCACGCGGACCACGGTGTTGCCCAGCACGCCTTCCTCGAAGAGCACCCAGGGGACGCGGATGAGGTAGCCCAGCATACCCTTGGTCTTGGAGGTCAGATCGGCGGTGAAGAACTTACCGGCGCCCGGGCCGCCGGCGGCGTGGCTGCTCAAGGTCTGCCAGCGGCCGTCGAAGGCCACCAACGAGATACGAGCCGGCACCACCACCGAGCGCTTGGTGAAGTACCGCATGAAGCGCTGGATGACCCTGCGTTCGGCGTTGCGGCGGAGGCCGTCGAGCCAGCCAAAGCGCGTGAGCACACCCGAGAACTGCGCGTAGACCCACCCGGGTACGCCGGAGAAGACCGCGTTGTCGGCCGCAGTACCCGCGGGGTAACAGCAGACGGATCGAATGTAGGGGTAGAGTCCCTGGAAGGCGCGCTCCTGGGAGGCTTCGGCCAGCCCGGAGATGTCGAAGCCAGGAGCCTGCAGCACCACCCGGTGAGGCAGCAGGGTGGCCAGCACCGCCACGCGGAGCAGGGCGTCGCTGCGGGACCGGCGCGCGCGGCGCTCGATACGCTCCGGCGACTTGCCCTTGCGCAGCAGAGGCTCGATGGCGCTGCGAAGCAGCCACAACTCCTTGATGGTTTCGGGGGTGGGCTCGAGGCCTTCTGCCGTGGGCAGGGGGTCCAGGAAGGCATCCCGCAGGCGGGTGGGGACGGACGCCAGGTCGGACGCGCTGACCGCCGAGGTGTCGATGGAGCCGGGGCTCTGGCTGACCAGGTCGGGGAAGAATGCCCAGAACGCGGCCACCAGCACGTGGTGGTCGAGGGTGCCGTCGCCGCTGATGACCATCAGGTCGAGGGGCTTGCCGAGGCCGGCGGCCTCGAGCAGCGCGTCGCGGATGTTGGTGACGGACTGGACCCGATCCGGATGGGTATCGACCCTTCGGAACTCCCAGCCCGCCGACTCGATGGCCTCGAACAGGCCCCGGGGCACCTTGTACAGGCGCAGGGGGTGGCAGACCGCCACCAACACCCCAGGGCTGCGGTCCTGGTGCATGGCCGAGCGAATGTACAGCTCGAGCTGTTCAGGGCTCAGATCCTGTGGAGGCGCGGGCGGAGGAGGGGCGCTGAGCAGGGAGGTGCTACCTCCGGAGCCCAGAGGCGGGACCTCGATGGACTCCTTGGACACCAGCGGCTGCTGGCCTTCCTTGGATGGTTCCGCGGGTACGGATGGATCGTGCTCGGAGCTCATGGGTCGGGAGTCTATCAGGAAACGGCCCAGGACCACCGCGCGCGCTACGTGGGGCTGCCCCCAAACCCGGTTCGACCATGCCCCAGCTCCCCCGCATCACCACCGCCGCCCTGCTCATCGTCGCCGTCGCCGGCTGCCCAAAGACCACCGACCCCGAGCCTGCCGCCGAGGTCGTCCAGGCCTCCGCCGTCGAGCAGGCGATGGCCTTCGCTGCTGCCTACGAAGCCCGTGTGGCCCCGGTGGCCAAGGAGCTGAACCTCGCGTACTGGGACGCCACCACCAGCGGCGACGCCGACGCCTTCGCCCACGCGGGTGAGCTGGAGCTGAAGCTGCGTACCCTTCACGCGGACCCAGCCGAGTTCGAGAGCATTCAGGGCTGGCTGGCCGACGACACCGTCACCGCCGAGCCCCTGCTGCAACGCCAGCTCCAGCGCATCCACAGCGGCTACGCCCCCAACCAGATCGACGCCGAGCTGATGGCCCAGATGGTCGCGCTGGGCGTCGAGGTCGAGGAGATCTACAGCATCCACCGCGGCACCATCGACGGTGAGGCCGTGGACGCCAACCAGATCTACGAGATCCTGCTCACCAGCACCGACGCGGAGCTGCGGCGCAAGGCCTGGGAGGCCAGCAAGCAGGTGGGCCCGCTGGTGTCCGACAAGCTCGTGGAGCTGGTCAAGCTGCGCAACCAGGCGGCCGTTCAGGCCGGCTATCCCGACTTCTACCAGATGAGGCTGATGCTCCGGGAGCAGGATCCGGCCACCGTCCAGGCGCTGTTCGCCGACATGGCCGCTCGCTCCCAGGAGCCCTTCGAGGCCCTGAAGGCCGATCTCGACGCGGTGTTGGCCGAACGCCACGGCGTGGCCGCCGAAGCGTTGATGCCCTGGCACTACGCCGACCCCTTCTTCCAGGAGGCCCCGCGAATCAGCGACCGCGACATCGACGCCTTCTACCGTGGCCGCAGTGTCGAAGGCGTCAACACGGCCTACTTCGAGGGCATCGGCCTCGAGGTGGCGCCCATCATCGAGCGCTCGGATCTGTACCCCCGCGACGGCAAGCAGCCCTCGGCCTACTGCACCGACATCGACCGACAGGGCGACGTGCGAGTGTTCTGCAACCTCGAAGACGACGACTACTGGATGAGCACCATGCTCCACGAGCTGGGCCACGCCGTCTACGACGTCTACATCGATCACGAACTGCCCTGGGTGCTGCGGGGTCCCACCCACTCCTTCGCCACGGAGGCCGTGGCGCTGCTGTTCGGCCGCCTGTCCAAGGATCCCAACTGGATCGCCTGCGCCACCGATCTCGAGCCCGCCGAGATCGAGCCTGCGGCAGAGGACCTGCGGAACACCCAGCGCCTGCTGCAGGTGGTCTTCGCCCGCTGGTCCCTGGTGATGGTGGAGTTCGAGCGCGGCCTCTATGCCGATCCCGATCAGGATCTGAACGCCCTTTGGTGGGACCTGGTGGAGCAGCACCAGCTGCTCACCCGCCCCCCCGATCGCCAGGCGGCCGACTGGGCCACCAAGATACACATCGTCAACTTCCCGGCCTACTACCACAACTACCTGATGGGTGAGATGCTGGCATCACAGATGCTCGCCGCGATGGCCCGAGACCTCTACGATGGCGAGCACTTCACGCAGATCGACACCTGCGGCAACCCCGAAGTGGGAGCCTGGCTCGTGGAGCGTGTGTTCTCTCCCGGAGCCTCGGTGCACTGGGCCCAGTTGGTGGAAGACGCGACGGGCGAACCCCTCACTCCGGCCTACTTCGTCGAGGAGTACCTCGGGTCCACCGACTGAGTTCGAACGCGCTCGCTCGACCCAGTTGTGGAAAAAAGGTCAACATGGCCTTCGAGTGGGTTAGAATGCCGCCGCAACTCCCCCCCTCCCCCACGCAAGCACGAGGAGAACGTATGTCGCTTCGCGTCCTGATCCCCCTGGCCCTGCTCTCGCTCGGCGTCACCCTGATCGCCTGTGGCGACAAGGAAGACACCGGCCCCGAGGGTGACACCGACACCGACACCGACACCGACTCGGACACCGACGCCGACTCGGACACCGATGCCGACACCGACACCAACCCCGACTGGCCCTCTTCCTTCGCGGGCGAGCTCAGCTACATCTACAGCTACGGTGGTGAGAACGTCTGCGACGCCGCCATCGACCTGGTTGGCTCGAAGTACACCGGCACCTGCTCCGACTGCGACTTCGCCTTCGAGATGGACGCCACGGTCACCGAGGACAACGGCACCGACGACTGCTTCCTGCACCCGTTCCTGTCCTACATCGACTACAACTACTACGTGAACATGCTGATGGGTCACATGGAGTCCTACTCGGGCTACTACGGCACCTACAGCGACGTGCTGGGCACCGGCTTCTCCTACGACCTCACCATGTACGGCTACGGCTACTACCCGGGCCCCTACTGGTTCATCCTGGCCTACGACGGCGCCGCCTACGGTAGCTTCGCCCGCACCGGCGACGACATCGAGTGGTCCTTCTACCAGACTGGCTACGATGCCGAGTACGAGTACAACTACATGGACGACTGCGGCGCGTACGTGTACTACGACGACTTCAACGACCTCATCGAAGCCGAGGGCATGGAAGGCGCCGTGGACTGCGACGGTGAGATCCTCGACGTCTGGGGCGTGAACGTCCAGGCCGGCATGACCATCGAGGTCTCCATCGACACCGCCGACGAAGCCACCGCCTTCGACCCCCTGGGTTGGCTGAACGACCCCGACGGCTGCACCGTCGCCTACAACGACGACAGCTTCGACTGCACCTACCCGCCCCCCACCTACCAGTGCCCGGCCTTCGACTACACCGCCAAGGCCGATGGTCAGCACCAGATCGTGATCGCCTCCTACGGCGACTGCGCGGGCACCGAGGGTGGCTACAGCCTCAAGGTCCTGGTCGACGGCTCTCCGGCCCAGCTGGTCTCGATCGCCGACGACACCGACCGCTACGAAGTCAGCGGCTCGGACTACTACTGGGACATCCAGGGCACCGGCACCATCACCCAGTAGCCCTGTACTCCTTCCACGGCCGCGGTGTGGGCTTCGCCCCTCCGCGGCCGTCGTGCGTC
>CAZHIK010000801.1:0-4602 GCA_964532635.1 uncultured Enterobacterales bacterium | reverse complement strand
TCGTACCCGGGCCCCAGCTGCTGGGGCGTCCCCTGGCACTGCCGCAGCCCATGAGCGAGGTGGAGATCCTCGCAGCGGGCGCCGAGCTGGCTGGGCGCAACCAACCTGCCGGGCTGCAGGCGTGCTTCCTGGGGGCGGGCGCGTACCGGCACCAGGTGCCGGCGGCCATCCATCACCTGGCCGGCCGCGGTGAGTTCCTCACCGCCTACACGCCCTACCAGCCCGAGGTCAGCCAGGGCACGCTGCAGGGCATCTTCGAGTTCCAGACCATGGTCTGCGAGCTGCTCGGCATGGAAGTGGCCAACGCCTCGGTCTACGACGGCGCCTCCGCCCTGGCCGAGGCCCTCTTCATGGCCCACCGCGTCGCCCGCGGGAAGAAGCCCCGGGCCATCATCGCCGGCGCGGTCCACCCCGAGTACCAGGAGGTCTGCTGCACCTACGGCCTGGCCGAGATCGTCAAGCTCGAGTCCCTGGCCCCCGGCGCCGACGGTCGGATCGACCTCGGGGCCCTCGAGGGCCAGCTGGGCAAGGACGTCTGCTGCGTGGCGGTCCAGAGCCCCAACTTCGTGGGCCTGCTCGAGGATCTGCCCGCCCTGGCCGAGCTGGTCCACGGCGCGGGCGCGCTGCTGGTCGTGGCGGTGACCGACCCCCACGCCTGCGCGCTGTACGAGTCACCGGGCGCCTGCGGCGCCGACATCGTCGTGGGCGAGGGCCAGGCTCTGGGCCTGCCCATCAGCATGGGTGGCCCCTACGTGGGCCTGTTCGCCACCCGCAAGAAGCTCGTGCGGCAGATGCCCGGCCGCTTGGTGGGGCGCACCCACGACGTCGACGGCAAGCCCGGCTTCGTGCTCACCCTGTCCACCCGCGAGCAGCACATCCGCCGCGAAAAGGCCACCTCCAACATCTGCACCAACCAGGGCCTCTGCGCGCTGCAGACGGCCATGTACATGTCCCTGCTCGGGCCCGCTGGCCTGCGCGACGTGGCCGAGCGCTCCCACGCCCACGCCCTGTACCTGAAGCGCGCGATCGGGGCGCTGCCGGGCTTCGAGCTGCCCCACGGTGGCTACTTCTTCCACGAGTTCCTGGTGCGCACCCCGGTGCCCGCCGCGGAGCTGGCGGAGCACCTGGTGGAGCACGGCGTCTTCGCTGGCGTGCCCCTGTCCCGCTACTACCCCGACCGCACCCACGAGCTGCTGGTCTGCGCCACCGAGCTGAACACCCGGGCCCAGATGGACGAGCTGGTGCGCCTGCTCGCCCTCCACTGCGCCATCCAGGGAGGTGCGGCATGACCCGCGCGTTCACCCCCTCCGGTACCACCGGTCTGGCTCACGAGGAGCCCATCATCTTCGAGCGCTCGGTGCCCGGTCGCCGCGGCTGGATCCAGCCTGCGTCCGACGTGCCCCCGGCCGACGACCTGGCCGGTGCGCCCCTGCGCAGTGAAGCTCCCCGTCTTCCGGAGCTCACCGAGCCCGACGTCGTGCGTCACTACCACCGCCTGTCCCAGTGGAACTACAGCATCGACGCCGGTTTCTACCCGCTGGGCTCCTGCACCATGAAGTACAATCCGCGGGTCAACGAGGATGTCGCCTCGCTGCCTGGGTTCACCCAGCTGCACCCGCAGCAACCGGAGGCCACCCTCCAGGGGGCCCTGCGGATGATGGTGGAGCTCGAGGACGCCCTCGCCGAGATCGCCGGCCTCGACGCCGTCACCCTGCAGCCCGCCGCCGGCGCCCACGGCGAGTACACCGGGCTCGCCTGCATCCGCGCCGCCCTGGTGGCCCGGGGCAACGCCCGCTCGAAGATCCTGGTGCCCGAGTCCGCCCACGGCACCAACCCCGCCACCGCGGTGATCTGCGGCTACGAGACCGTCACCCTGCCCGCCGGCCCCGACGGCCTCCTGCACCCCGAGACCGTGGCCGCCGCCATGGACGACGAGGTCGCCGGGCTGATGATCACCCACCCCAACACCATCGGCTTGTACGAGCGCTACCTGCCCGAGGTGTGCCGCATCGTGCACGAGGGGGGTGGCTTCGTCTACGGAGACGGCGCCAACCTCAACGCCCTGATGGGGGTCGCCCGGCCCGGTGATGTCGGCATCGACGTCATGCACATCAACCTGCACAAGACCTTCTCCACCCCCCACGGTGGTGGTGGGCCCGGCTCGGGCCCCGTGGCCGTGCGGGCCGAGCTCGAGCCCTTCCTTCCCCGTCCGGTCATCCGCCGTGGGGGCACCCTGGCCTTCGACTGGGATCGGCCCGACAGCATCGGCAAGGTGCGCAGCTTCTTCGGCAACTTCGGCGTGCTCGTGCGGGCCTGGACCTACATCCGTGAGATCGGTGGTCCCGGCCTCGAGCAGGCCACCCGCCTGGCGGTGCTCAACGCCAACTACCTGCGCGCCCGCCTGTCCGAGGCCTATCCGGTGGCCTTCGACACCCCCTGCATGCACGAGGTGGTGCTCACCGACCGCGCCATCAAGGAGCACGGGGTGGTCACCATGGACGTGGCCAAGCGGCTCATCGACAAGGGCTTCCACCCGCCCACGGTCTACTTCCCCCTGGTGGTGCCCCACGCCATCATGGTGGAGCCCACCGAGACAGAGACCCTTCAGGAGCTCGACAGCTTCGTCTCCGCCATGATGGAGATCGCCGCCGAGGCCGCCGAGAATCCCGAGCTGGTCACCGGAGCCCCCCACCACCCCGTGCGCCGCAGGCTCGACGAGGTCGCCGCCGCCAAGAAGAAGATCCTGCGCTACGACTTCGACCTGTAGGGGAGGGGTTCACCTCCTCCCGCCAGCGATTCGCCCTCACACCGTCAGCGCCAGCATCACGGTCGCCCCGTAGTACAGCGGCAGCCCCCACAGCCGGTTGTGCCAGTGGGGCTGTACGAAGCGGTTGCGGGCCACCGCGATGTCCGAGAGGAAGAAGCAGACCGTGCCGGCCGCGATCAGGACGCTCTGTGCCGGTAGCGCGGCGCCGATGGACAGGGCCACCATGGCGGTGATCACCGTGATGTAGACGGGCACCGCGTAGCGCATGGGCCCATCGAGGTGCGCGTGCAGCCAGCGCAGCACCAGCAGGGCGGGGACCGCCAGGATCAGCGCGGCGATCACCACCATCGGCCATGACACCCCCAGCACCACGAAGGCGACACCGAAGGCCACGTGCCCCAGCAGGAAGCTGACCAGTCCAGCCAGGAAGCTGGCTCCCACCTCTTCGGGGATCAGCAGCACATCACCCAGGGCGCAGAGCAGCAGGGCCACCAGCACCGTGATCCCGTAGGGGCTGTCCAGGGCGCCGGTCTGCAGGGCCACGCCCACGAAACAGGCCGAGGCGACGGGCTTGGTGAGCCAGCGCCCCAGGGGCCACTCCCTGCGATCCACGACGATCAGCGCGACGGTGAACAGGGCGCAGGCCAGGATGAAGATCCAGGGGATCATGCCGCCTCCGTGCCGTCAGGATACGGCCCGGCCTGCTGGAGGTCCACATGTCCCGCCTGCGACCTGTCATGTCTGGTGCCGTTGTCCTCGCCCTCGCGGTGGGTTGCCCGGAGAAGGCCCCCCCCGAGTCGGCCGTTCAGCAGCCCGGCGAGCCCCCGACTGCGGGGGTCGTCTCGGTCCAGGTCGACCCGGAAGCGGTGGCCCGGGCCTTGGCCGAGAAGGGGCCTTCCGAGGGGGAGTTGGCGGTGCTGCGGGCCCTGGACGGCGCCCGTGAGCGCGCGGTCTCTTGCTACACCCAAGCCCTCCAGAAGGCCCCCTACCTCCACGGCGAGGTCCTCATGCGCCTGAAGCTGGACGCGGACGGCCAGATCATCGAGGCCAGTTCCCGCATGGACACCGTGGGTGACCTGGACCTGGTCGGCTGCGTCGAGCGCCTCGTGCAGGCCCAGCGCTACCCGGCCCCCGGTGGCCAGGGGATCGAGCTGCGCTATCCCTTCCTGTTCACCTCCGACCTCACCCCGCCCGAGGTGGTGCGGGCCATGAAAGCCAACCACGGCCTGCTCGAAGGCGAGGAGCAGCAAGGCCTGGACCTCGACACCCTCGACGGCGCGGACCCATCCACCGGCACCATCGACACCTGGTAGCGATCCGACCGCTTGTTAGTCCAGGAAGGCGTCGAGGTCTTTGCGGCGCTTGACGTGGCGCAGCTTGCGCAGGGCCTTGATCTCGATCTGGCGGATGCGCTCACGAGTGAGGTGGAAGCGACTGCCGATCTCCTCGAGGGAGTAGCAGCATGGCTCCCCGATGCCGAAGCGCATGCGGACCACCTTCTCCTCCCGAGGAGTCAGGGTGGCCAGAACATCCTCGATCTGCTCGCGCAGCACCGCTTCTTCGATGTTGTCCGAGGGGGTGTCGGCGTGGGGGTTCTCGATGAACTCGCCGATGGTGCTGTCGCTGTCGTCGCTCACCGGAGCGTCCAGGGACATGGGCTCACGGGTGAGCCGCATCAGGGACTCGATCTTCCCCGGCTCCATCTCCAGCCGCTGCGCGACCTCGCGGAGGGAGGGCTCGCGGCCCATCTCCTGGAACATCTGTTTCTGGACCTGGTGGACCTTGTTGACCACCTCGAGCTTGTAGATCGGGATGCGGATGGTCCGGATCTGGGA
>CAZHIK010000800.1:0-4602 GCA_964532635.1 uncultured Enterobacterales bacterium | reverse complement strand
GTCTCGAGGTCGGTCTCGTCCTCGATCTCTCCCACCAGTTCCTCGAGCACGTCCTCGAGGGTCACCACACCCTGCAAGGTGCCCAAGCCATCCACCACCACGGCCAGGTGCTGCTTGCGGTGCTGGAACTCCCGCAGCAGGTCGTCGACAGGCATGCTCGAGGGCACGAACCAGGGGTCCTGGGCCAGGGCCGCCACTGGCTGCTCGTGCCGGCCGTCGGCCAGGGCCTGGAGGATCCAGCGCACATTCACCACCCCCACCACCGAGGTGATGTCGTCGGCGCTGTGCAGGGGGATGCGGGTGTGGGTGACGTCCCGGGTCCATGCGCTCAGATCGCCGATGGGACGGCTGGCCTCGAGGGAGTCCACCTGGGGCATGGGGGTGAGGATCATGCCCGCGGTGGTGTCGTTCATGCGGAACACCCGCTGGATCAGCTCGTCCTCGTCGGGCTCAATCACACCCTCGCGGCCGCCTTGGCGGGTCAGCGCCCGGATCTCGTCCTCGGAGGTCTTGCGGTCGGTGGGCGGGGCGATGGGGCGCACCAGCAGCTCCACCAGGACGATGATGGGGTACAGCGCCCGGGTGAGCAGGGTGACCGGCTGGGCCACCCACAGGGCCACCTTCAGCGCGTTGCGCTCCCCCAGGGTCTTGGGGATGATCTCGGAGAACAGGATCACCAGGAAGGTCAGCAGCGCCGAGAACGCCCCCAGCCAGGCCGAGCCCAGCTGCTTGGCGGCCAGGCTGCCCACCAGGATCGATCCGCCGATGTTGGCGATGTTGTTCCAGATCACGATGGCCATGATGGGCCGGGTGAGATCCTTCTGCAGCCGGCGCAGGGTCAGCGCTCCGCGCATTCGGCGTTCCACCGCGGCGAGCACTTCGGGGGTACCGACGGCGAACAGCGCGGCCTCGGTTCCAGAGGCCATGGCCGAGGCTATGAGGACAGCGAGGACGGCGAGCAACAGGGAGGTCATGGTGCAGGGGGGGCAGGGTCCGCCTTAGGATCGCCACATTGCATGAGAGGTCAAGGTGGTGGGACTACTCTTGCATCAAGAGGGGATCCAGCTCGTCCCACTCGATGCTGTCTTCCTCGGGCGGAGGCTCGGGGCGAGCGACGGTGATGCCCTGGGGGTACCAGCGGATCTGGGCGATGAACTGGGCGGAGGGGTAGTCCGCCCAGCTGAGGGGTGGGATCTGCAGGCCGAGGTCGACGACCAGGGCGCCATCTTCGATGGGCTGGACGCGGCGGCCCATGGCGCGGATGGAGGCGGGCACGTGATCGATGGTCAGCTCCCCTTCGGAAACCACCGCCCAGCCGGGGGAGATCATCCAGGAGCGGCTGGCGATGATCTCGCCGGCGGGGATGGTGCCCGGCCGCGTGTAGGGGCCGCAGTACGGGCAGCTGCCCCAGTAGTGGGCCCCCGCTGCTGCGCGCAGGCTGATGGGGCTGCGCAGGTCCCAGCTGCGCTCGTAGAACAGCCGGGCGCCGGCGCCGAAGGTGGACTCCTGGGAGATAGTGGCCCATGACCGAGACGAAAAGCCCGGGGGCGCCAGTGGCACGTACAGCTCGAGCCCCACCCAGCGTGGCTTCTTGCTGACGGCACGGGCCGCGCTGATGCGCGCCGCCCCCAGGCCCGTGGCGCTCCAGGTGCCGTCGGGCCGCCAGGCGTGGATCACCGGGGCCTGCAGGTGTAGGGACCACGGCTCCCGGTAGACCCGGCCGTCGAAGCCCAGCTGCAGCACGTTGGCCCACTCGGGATCGATGACCGTGGCGGGGCGCAGCGCGGCGCTGTTGCAGGGCAGCTCGGGGCTCGAGCGGAAGCCGCCCGGCGCGTTGTCCTGGGCCCGGGGTGCGGCGACGGCCAGCAGCAGGGCGAGGAGGGAGAGCATGGCCTAGCTCCCCGACGCCGTGTCGGGGCCGTCCCCGCAGGGGCCGTGTTCGACATCGCCCTCGAAGTCCGGTGGCGTGAACTCGGCGCAGCCTGCCGCGGTCTCGATGGGCGCGTCGGGCCAACCCGGGCCGGTGGTGAACTCGCTCTCGGTCTCTCCGCTCCAGTGGGGTGGGTTGATGTGGTTGGTGCTCTCGTGGAAGGGGCCGATGCGCCAGGTGTAGGTGGTCTCGGGGGCCAGACCGCCCACGGGGCAGACGGTGACCAGCCCGCGGTCATGGCTCGCCAGCGCCAGCTGCAGCTCGCTGCCTTCGGGGTCCAGCAGGCGGATGCCGTGGAGCAGCCCCGGTGTGCCGATGTCGAGGTAGGGCTGGGTGCCGAAGTGGATGTAGACCGGCTCGGCGGGGTCCCAATCGGTCTGGTTGTCGCAGGGGTAGCGCCAGTCTTCGGTGCCGGCGTCCGTGCCGACCACCCCCAGCACGGCAATGAGCAGCGCCAAGGTAGAGATCGCGGTCCTGGCGCGGCCGGTCATGGCGCCTCCTTCGACGCCGAGGGTAGCACAGCCGGTTTCCGAATCACGGCGCGGTGTGCATGAATGGCGTGACCAATTGTATGCGCCACCGCGCACGCATCGGTTCGCCATGTCGGGTGCCCTCGTTTTACGATAGTGAAACTCCATGTCCCACGCCGAGCCACGCCAGCCCGCCGTCACCCTGATGTTCTCGGGGGGGGTGGACTCCACCACCGCGGCCCTGAACCTTGCCGAGCGCTTCGAGCGGGTCCACCTGGTGTCGTTCAACAACGGCTACGGGCACACCAAGATCCACCGCACGGCCAAGCGGGTCAAGGAGCTCGAGCGCCACGCCGGGCCGCGCTTTTCGCACCTCATCGAGTCCATCCAGCCCCTGTTCGACATGCTGCTGATGGACAACCTGCGGGCCGAGTACCGCCGCTGGGGCTCGGGCTTCGTGTGGTGCCTGAGCTGCAAGCTGGCCATGCACACCCGCTCGATCCTCTACAACCTCGAGCACGGCATCCCGGTGATGGCCGACGGCTCCAGCTCATCCACTGGCGAGATGGTCGAGCAGAGCCTGCTGTCCCTGTATATGTTCCGCGAGTTCTACGGCGACTACGGCATCCGCTTCACCACCCCGGTCTACACCATCCCCCGGGAGCAGGAGATCGAGGGCCTGCGCAAGCGCGGCTTCCGCATGGGCCTGCGCATCCGTGATCGTTTCCTGCGCGTGCAGCCCAAGTGCCGGCCGGGCGAGCTGTACTACCTGCCATTCCTGATCTTCGATCAGCCTCCTGCCCACGACGAGGACAAGGTCGCCGCTTTCCTCGACGAGAAGAAGGTGGTGGCAGCGGCCTACATCCAGCAGCGCTGCGACCAACTGGGTGTCCCCGCCTGCATCCCCGACGAGGAGTAGCCATGGGCTGCTGCAACAAACAGCGCGACGGCAAGCCGATCCCCAAGCTGCGCTACTACGGCGGCATGGTGGGGTTGGCGGGTGCTCAGCTGGGCTGGCTGGCGGTCACCTGCGCTGTGGCTGTGCCCGTGCCCCGCTACCGCAAGCTGATCCCCTTCCAGGTCGAGTACTCTCGCGACGTGCTGCGCTCCATCTGGAAGCGCGAGCGCATGTGCGTCGATGGCCTGGGCGGAGGTCCCGGCTCGTCCTGTTCCTGGGAGCCGGAGGCGGCATGAGCTTGCTCGATCCTTCCGTCCGTCGAGAGTTTCCGGCCCTGAACCACAAGCTCCGTGGCCGCGCTCCAGTCTATTTGGACTCCGCCTGCACCACCCTGCGGCCCGAGCCGGTGATCCGAGCTGTGGCCGATCTGATGCGCGGCCCGTTGGGCTGCCACGGCCGCAGCAACCACGCCTTCGGCCGGGCGACATCCGAAGCCTACGAGGCCGCCCGCGAGCAGGTGCAGGCCTTCCTGGGGGCCGCCGAGCCCCGCGAGATCATCTTCGTGCGCCACACCACCGAGGCCATCAACCTCGTGGCGTGGCGCTTCCCGTGGCGGGCGGGCGACGTGGTGCTCACCACCGACATCGAGCACAACTCCAACCTGCTGCCCTGGCAGCGCCTGGCCCGGCAAGGTCGGGTGGAGCACCGGATCGTCAGGATCGATCCCCGTCGTGGGATCGATCTGGCCGAGCTGGAGCGCAAGCTCCGGGGCGTGCGCCTGCTGGCCCTGCCCCACGTATCGAACCTCTTCGGCATCACCCTTCCCATCGCCGACATCGTTCGGCTGGCCCACAAGGCCGGGGCCCTGGTGCTGGTCGATGGTGCCCAGGCCGTGAGCACCCACCCGGTGGACGTGGCCAGGCTCGGGGTGGACTTCTACGCATTTTCGTTCCACAAGGTGTTCGGTCCGGGCGGCGCCGGCGCGCTGTACGGCAGGCTCGATCTGCTCGAGAGCCTTCGTCCCTACGTGGCCGGCGGTGGCACCGTCGAGGCGGTCACCTACGACGACGCTCGCTTCGAGCCTGTGCCCCAGCGCTTCGAGCCGGGGGTGGGCAGCTACGAAGCGGTCATCGGAGGCGCCGCGGGGCTACGCTGGCTGCAGAAGCTGGGCCCCGAGCGGCTGCACGCGCACGTGGTCGAGCTCAACCGGCTCGCCACCCGAGGCCTGCGGCGCACCCCGCGGGTGGAGATCCTGGGCCCCGAGGGTGCTGCGGAGCGCGGGGGCATCCTGAGCTGCTACGTGC
>CAZHIK010000799.1:0-4621 GCA_964532635.1 uncultured Enterobacterales bacterium | reverse complement strand
AACAGCTCGGCACGTTTTTCGGGCGTCTCGATGAAGTCTGCGGCCCAGCTCGGAAAGGGGTCGGGATCGAACGTGGTCTCGTCCCGCAGTCTTGACCACCTCACCAACTGCTCTCTGGCCTCTCTGTTCAGCTTGTCTCCGAAGCCCTCTGGGTCGGACTCTCCCCTCCGAAGCAGGCCGAACTGATAGTCGATGTTCCTAGGTATAGATGCTCTAAACTTGCTATCCGGGTCGGTCTTTCCCGCCAGTTCGAGAATCGCCAGACGCCTGGCTAGGTCCTGCGCGCTGGTGTACCGCTCGGTCCAGCGTTCGCCCTGTTCGCCAGTTTCCATGTCCTGCTGCGCGTGGAGCCGGTAGAATCCGGGGTCGCCTGGGGGAAGTAGGGTCCAGAAGGAATCGTCGCAAATCAGCATGAGAAACTCCGTTGGTACAACGAAAACGCTATCCCGAGTCACCGAACCCGCAACATCCCCTCCGGGACTTCCATGAGCTCTCCATGAGCCTCATGCTCGACCAGTCGCTGCGCAACCACTACCATTCCCTGGTTCCTGCTCCGAGGGTTCTTCGATGACCCCCAGCCCCCGCACCACCTGGTTCCAATCCCCCTCCTCCACGGCCCAGCAAGCCGCCCTGGACACCCTCGCCACTCTCGGCGCCTCCTCCGACCTCGACGCCTCCTTCGCCGCCATCACCACCCTGATCGAGCTGGCCAACGTCACCCTCCACCCCCGCGAGAAGATTCCGGTCCTGCGCGCCCTGGCCCGCTGTGCAGATCGCCCTTTCGCCGTTCCGGTCCTCCTCGCCCACCTCGAGCACCCCGACTACGGTGTGGTGGAGGCCGCACTCGACGCCGTAGGCCACGGTGGCACCCCCTTCGGTGGCTCCTGGGTCCTTCGCTGGCTCCGAGGCGACCGCCGCGCACTCCTCACCGAGCCTGTGCTGGCTGCCGCCCTGCTGGCCTTGGGGCGCACCGGCCACCCCGAGACCGCGGCGGAGGTCCAGCGCTGCTGGGATCTGGGCCTGGTGGGCGCACGGGCTGCGCACCTGGCCCTGGCAGAGGCGGTCTCGCCTGCGCTCTGGGACCAGGCCGAGCAGCACCTCGATGATCCCCTGGCCGCCGCAGCCGCAGCCATGCACCTGGCCGCCACACGGCACCCGCGACTGATGGACTTGCTCGAGCCACTGCTGTCCAGCAGAGATGGGGAGCTGGCGGTGCTGGCCCACAGCCTGCTGGCGGGGCTCGAGGTCCGGCTGTCTGATCACATTCTCACCGCCACCGCCGAACCCCACCCGGTGCGGCGCCGCCGACTGGCCCGGGGGCTCCGGGCCTGGCCCGAGGACGAGGTGCTGGCGGCTTGGCGCGAGGCTCTCGGCGTCGAGGACGACACGGTGCTGTTGTCGGTTGCGATGGACGCAGGCATTTCGGCCTTGCAGGATGCCGCCCTGGCGCACGCCGAGGCCGAGAGTCCCAGGATGCTGCGCCACGCCCTGCGTCGGGCCCACAGCGCCACCTCCCTGCTGCGGGAACGGCTGCCTGGCTGGATGCGCCACGAACACCGGGGCGTGGCCACAGATGCGATCCGGGTCCACCTCAACCTGCTGGGGCAGGAGGCCCTGCGCGAGCTGGGCTGGGCTCGCGGCTCGACCCGCGACGAGCACCGCCTGGAGTGGGTTCGTGCTTGGCAGAACGGGTGGCGGGCCCTGCGTGACCGTGGCGGGCGTGCGCCTATGCACCACACGCTCCGCAGGGACCTGGTGCGGGATCTGCGCGCCGTGATTCGGGAGGACCCTTCGCCGAAAGTGCGCCGTCTGGCTCTCTACACGGTGGGCAACCTGGGCTTGACCGAGCTGGGTGATGAGCTGGAGCGCACCCTGCGTCGCTCGGAGGATGCAGAGGAGCGCCTGGCTGCGGCCACCTCGATGGCGGCCATCCCCAGCGCCGCCCGGTTGGCTGGGTTCGTGGAGGATATCCAGGCCACCGAGGACTCACGTTTGCGCTACCGGCTGGTGCGCGCGGCACTGGCTTGCGTGGAGCGTGATGATCGTTCTCATCCCGAGCTAGCGCGGGTGGTCGTGGAGCGCCTCGCGGAAGCCGACCCCGAGACTGTGCCGCCGATGTTGGCCCTGCTCGGTCACTGCGGCTGTGAGCAGGCGCTCGCGCCCTTACACGAAGCGACGCGCTCCGCGGTGCACCGCCAGGTCTGCGTGGCGCTGACCGCCTTGGGGAACCTGGGCTCTGACCGCGGGCTCGGGGCACTGCTCGAGGCCAGCCAGCACCCTGACGCTGCGCGGCGCCTGCGAGCCGTGGAGGCCCTTGGCCACATCCCTGGCGCGGTGGCCGCGGATCGTATGGCCGCTGTGCTACAGGACGGCGACGAGGAGCCCGACATCCGTGCCCTGGCCTTGGCGGGGCTCGAGGCGAGGATCTCCGATCTGCCTGCGGACTCCCTGGCGCCCCCTGACCCCGCCGACCCGCTCGCTGCACCCATCTTGGTGTTGCTGCGCGATGCCAGCGCGGTGGGTGCTGGTCTGACAGCGCAAGACCTCGACCATGCCCTGGAGGCTGCGGTGCCTGGGCTCCGTACACGGGATCTGCATCGTCAGTGCAGCGATGGCCTACAGGCCCTGCGTACGGCCGAGTTTTTGCACAGCGCGGTCACACTGCCCCCTGGCCTCGACGCGGCGCCGCCGGTGCTGTCCTGGGTGAAGGGGCTCGAGGTATGGCTCAACCAGGTGCTACGCGCGCAGCTCGCTGCCATGGCGCGCCCCGAACTTCGCGACGCCCTGCGCGAGCTGGGTCACCGCTGGCCGGGCATGAAGCGCCAACTGGCGCCGACCTGGCAGGACGATCTACTGCCAGGCAACCGGGGAGACCAGTGGCACGCCTTGGCCCGGGACACCGCCAAGAGTGCGCCGCACGGCTTCAGCCGCGCTCAGCTCGGTGTGCGTCCGCTGGCGACCGTGCTGCTGGCGTGTACGGAGTCTCCGCTGGACTGTGGACTCCTGCGCTGGCGCGCCGCCGTGCCGCGCGATGAGATCGTCACCCTGGCCAACGGCCTGGTGGCCTTGGCCAACCAGCGCAACCCCCTGACTCACCGCGTGGCCGGCCAGCGCGAGGTGATGGCGCCGGTGCGCAGCCTGGCGCTGGAGTGTGCCCGGGTGGTGGTGCGGCTGGGGCAGGTGGGGGCGATCACTGGATGACCGGCTCTTCCTCCCTCTGGCGCTCGCACCGTATCCGCGCGAACGCCTCCTTCCTCGCTTCGGCTCCTGCCTTCACGGGTCGCGCGTAGCCTTCGAGTCTCGTCGGCATCCGGTCATCAGGGCCGCAGGCAGATCTGCCCACTGGGATGTTCCTTTCACCACGTCCCTGGACATCGCCTTGAGGTATCTCCCTCTCATGGATGATCGTGTATAGGAGAGTCCAGTAGGAGGTTCCAATGGTGTCGACTGGTGCCCTGCTGTCCGGAACGCGGATCTACTGGAGTGGCCGCTTCGAGGTGGCATGGACGAGGTCCTCTGTCCACCTTCGTAATCGCGTAGTGAGGGACATCGAACGCCTTCTGCGAGAAGGCCCCCGCCGCTTCCAGCGCTTTCGTGGTGTGGGTCGAAATGATGTTCTGGAATTCAAGCTCTCCCAAGAGGGGACGGCCCCCAGGGCTCTTGTCAGCCTGTCGGCTGACGGATTGAGTCTCCTGGCTCTCGGGCCCCATTCGATCTACAACAAGTTCGGCCGTAGTGAGCTGGCAGCGGCCGAGTCCACCCTGCGGGCGGTCGATGGATCGCGCCTGCTTCGCGGAGCTGGTGTGGACGCACAAGAGCCCCTGTTTGCCCCAGACTCGGCGCCAATGCAGACTTCCTACGCGAGCGAGGACAGCGAATCCTGGATTCACTTTCTGGCAGAGGAACAGGCGACGGTTGTTGGTGAGATTCTCGAAGAAGTGGGAGCGTCCATAGTAGACGACTTGCCCGCCGATCCCGTCGTCATCATGGGTGGTCCTGGGACTGGCAAGACCACAATGCTTCTGCGGCTCGCAGCCGACCTGTGGGACCTGGTTGGTGATGAGCATGGTGTCGAGTTGGTGCTTCCAGGCCAGGTCGCGGACTACATCAAGCCCGTTGGACTCCCCCCCTTTGTGAGTGAGCATGGCAAGGGCGGGACACTTCATCAGATCTGCCAGGCATCGGACGCCAAGGTTCTACTCGTTGACGATCCGGAGTGGCCCCAGATCAAGCAGTTGGCGGACATCGGGCGGTGGGCTGATGAGTCGGAAGAGGACATCGAGAAACTCCTGGTCGTCTTTGCTCTTGACCCTTGTCAGATGTCTGACATGCCAGACGACGAGGAGTGGCGTGCGCTGGTCTCGGCCGCCAGTGCCAAGACCTATGAGCTTCATGACTGCTATCGGCAGAAACACGTCATTGGTCGCCAGACGAAGAAGATCCTCGATGCGATCGCGAAGTCGAACGCCTACCTGAGGGAGGAGAAGCAGAGGGCTTTCCTTGCCAGCATGGCGCAGCTGACCAACATGGCCAACGACATCAGATTCCCCAACCGAGGAGGGAAGGTTGATATCGTATCGTGCGGCGAAAACGGAGACTCGGATGAGCGACAGAGCGGCAG
>CAZHIK010000798.1:0-4623 GCA_964532635.1 uncultured Enterobacterales bacterium | reverse complement strand
CTCGGTGGCCGCGGGGTGAATATCCACGTTGGTGTCGTCGCAGTCAGCGGGCGGCTCGTAGCCGTCGCCGTCGCCGTCGTCGGGCACCAGGCCACTGTCCGCCGGAAGGTGGGGCATCACGACTCCAGGTCGAGAGGGGGCGCGGGGTGGGCTTCCCCAGCCAGCTGCATGCCACCTGCAGCGAAGCCGGAGCCCAGGCCGCCCCACAGCTCGAAGCGCAGGCCGAAGCGCGGGGAGAGGGGCACGAACAGGCCGAGGGCGCCGATGCCCACGGCCCGCGCTTCGTGCTCGACGAAGCGGCCGAGGTAGAGCAGCCCCGCGTCGAAGCCGCCTTCGACGTGGACGGTGGGCACCGGCACTCCGAGCCGGACGCCAGCGCGCGCGGGGATCATGGCCCGCCACAGCCAGCTGGCGTCGTAGCCGGGGGGCAGGGCCTCCACCTTCGCCACGGGCTGGAAGGTGGCCGCCAGGGCCAGGGGACGGATCAAGGTGAGACGACCCTGAAGCGCCAGGCCACCGCAGAGCCCCCCCATCCCCTCGATGGGCTTGCCGCCCAGGTTGGTCCAGAGCAGGGCGGGCCCACCGCCAAGGGTCCAGGGCAGCGGATCGGGTCGCTCAGCTCGCGGTGGAGCGGGCTCCTCGCCCACATCCTCGAAGCCCAGGGCTCGGGCCTCGAGGTCTCCGTCGGGGTAGCGCAGCACCACCCCGCCCCGGCCACGGCCCCAGATGAGAGGCCCTTCGGGACCGAGGCCGATGATGAGGGCGTCGTCGGCATCCTCCGCCAGCAGACCCAGCAGGTCGGCCAAGAGGGGATCCGGGGCGCCACCCGCGGCCAGGCGGTGCAGCTCGAGGATCAGCTCTTCTGGGTCTTCCTGCACTTCGCCCGGGGTGATCCGCAGGATGGTCCGCCGACGAGGCAGCACGTGGACCACACGCGCGGCCACCACATCCTTGCCCCAGGTGGCCTGGACGAGGTGGGGCCCGGGGGTGAGGCGACGGAAGCCAGTGGTGATCTGCTTGCCGTCGAGCCACAGGCCTCGGGCCGAGCCGCCGAAGTAGGCGGGCACACTCTCGCCGAGGGCGAACCTGGCCTGCAGATCGAGCAGCCGCCCGCTCAGGTCGGGCGCCAGCCAGGAGGGGGGCGGAAGATCGGGACCAGCGCCAGCGGCCACCGCGAGGGCGTGCTGCACCTCGTCGAGGTGGAACATGCGGATGCCCACATCCCGAGTGGAGGTCGCCGCCATGCTGTGGGCCTCGGCTGTGACCAGGGACATGAGCACCAGATCGCCCGTACGGGGCACCGTGCCCAGGCAAGCCACGTCGAGCTGCAGGGCGGACAGCTCCGCCAGGGCGCGCTCCGGAGCCAACAACTGCACCTGTTCCTGGGCCCCCGCCAGCCGGGAGAGCCAGTCATCCAGATCCACGTTGCCCCCGCAGGCCTCGTCGGCCCGCAGATCCACGATGGAGATCAACGCGATGTGGGACTCGATGTCGGCCAGATCGACCCAGGACACCTCGCTGAAGCCCAGAGAACGCAGCAGCGGATCGAGGAGCTCACGCTCTGCCGGCTCTCGCAGGCCGTCGCCCACCGGCACCAGGAACACCCGACCCTCGGCCGACACCACCGCAGGCATCAGCCAGACCATTGCGCAGAGCAGCAGCGCTACTGCTCGACCCAGGTGCTCCGGTCGAAGTGCCATACCTTCCGGACCTCCTCGCCCTCTTCGAGGGTGACGCGGAAGGTGTATCGCCGCCCGTCATCCGCGACCAAGGTCACCGTGTGGCTTCCCGGGCTGACGGGGTGCTGCAGGATAGGAGCCCAGCCCACGAACTGGCCGTCCACGCTCACCTGTGCCCGGGGTAGCGAGCTGACGGTGAGCAGGCCCTGGGCGTCGGCGGCACCCGCTCCCGAGCTCCCCGACGCCGCTGGCGCCGAGCCACCCGAGCCGGTGGTGGCCTCCTCGGTCTCCCGCACCGGCTCCGGGGGATCGGGCTCAGGCGGAGGGGGCTTCACCTCGTCCCTGGGTGGCTCGGGCCGGGCCTCGCTCGAGCCACCGCTGGACGAGGTGGACACGGGCCGAGGCCGAGGCTGGGGTGGCTCGTTCACGTCCTTCGAAGGCTCAGGGGGCGTCTCCACCGGCCCGTCCGAACCCTGCTGGCCACCCAGCACGGACTCGAGGGTGGTGACCTGTCCCCCTGGAATGCGTGACTCGGTGGGGACCATGCGGCCCTCGAGCGCTCTCCAACCAGCGAAGCCGATCACCGCCAGGCTGAGCACTGTGGCGAAGAGGCCGAGCATCACCCGGCCCAGACGACTGGGGCGGCGCTGGGGCTCGGGCTCCCCGAGATCGAGATCCGGTGGAGGCCTGCCCACCGCCACCTGCAGGCCAGCGCCGGAGGCGGCCACGGGGCTGGAGGGCGAGGACGACCCCGGAATGCTCGAGGCGTGGGACCCGGTCCCGACCGAAGCCGCCGAGACGTAGCCGGATCCTCGTGACGAGCGATCCAGCAAGCTGCCGTGGCTTCGGAAGGCACCAGATCCAGGGCTCTCACCCTGCAGCTCCATCAGCGTGGCCCAGAAGTGGACCAGCTGCTCCCGGGCGGTGACAGGGTTGGCCAAGAGGTCGCCCAACCCGCGCTGGAAGGCCTGAGCCGACGGGAACCGGGCTTGTGGATCCCGCTGCAGGGCGCGCACGAGTACAGGGGCGAGCACCCCCGCCGGTCCGCTCAACCCGATGGCCCGCCTTGCGCCCTCGTCGGCGGCAAGGGCCGCCCGCAGGTCTTTGGGCTCCTTCTCGGGGAACAGAGGACGCAATGTCGCGAGCTCGTACATCACCGACGCGAGCCCGTACACATCGGTACTCGGCCCGATGTCACGGCCGGTGGCCTGCTCGGGCGACATGTAGCCCCAGGTGCCCTTGACGGTGCCCTGGCGCTCCCGGGAGAACAGCGCACGGCTGATCCCGAAGTCCAGCACCTTGAGCACACCCTGACCGTTGATCATCAGGTTGGAGGGCTTGATGTCGCGGTGGATCAGGCGCAGGGGCTGGCCGTCCTCGCCGCACGCGGTGTGGGCGTAGTGCAGGCCATCACAGACCTGCCGGCCGATCTCGGCGATCACGGGGACGGGGATCAGCAGGCCGTGCTTGCGGCACAGACCGATGGCCCGCCGAAGTGTGACCCCGTCCACGAACTCCATCACCAGGTAGAAGTGCTGGCCCTGACGATCGAAGTCCTGGATCTGGACCAGGTTCTGGTGCTGCAGCTGGGAGCCGATACGCGCCTCGTTGACGAACAGCCGTTGGAACCCTTCGTCGGTGGCGAAGTCGGGCAGGATGACCTTGACCGCGACCCGGGGGCTGACCCCAGCGAGGCTCTCTCGGCGCCCCTCGAACACCCTCGCCATACCGCCGGTGCTGATAGGGCGCACCAGGCGATAGCGACCCAGCCGCTCGGGCGGCGACTCGGGAGGAGGCTTGGTGGGTGGGGCCGGCTTGGGCATGGCCAGGAAATCCAGGGGCGTCGAACGTGGCCCACCAGGAGTATATAGGTGTGTCATGGACGAGCCAACCGGCCTGGAGCGCGCACGATGAACAGCCGAACACCCGAAGCGGACAAGGTCGTCGCCCTGCGCGCCGACGATCCGCTGTTCTGGCTGGCCCGGGGCCACCACCTCCTGCAGCGCGAGCGCCACCACGACGCCGGCCGCTGCTTCGACCAGGCCCTCGACGCCGCCCCCAGCGACCTGCTGGTGCTCAACGCCCGCGCCCGCACCCACCTCAGCCTGGGCGAGCTCGACTCGGCCCTGGCTCTGCTGGAGCAAGCGTGCGCCATCGAACACGGGGTGGCCGAGCTGTGGAACAACCGGGGCGTGGCGCAGGCCCGAGCCGGCGACACCGCGGCTGCCCTCGACAGCTTCGAGCGCGCGCTGGCCCTCGATCCCAGCGACGCCTCGGTGCTGTGCAACCGCGCCATGGCCTTGGTGGGTGACGGTCAGCACCAACAGGCCCTCGAGGATCTCGAGAACGCGGCCTGCCTGGAGCCCGATTGCCTCACCACCTGGGCCGCGCTGGGAGGTACCCACCTGCGCATGGGCACACTGCGCCTGGCGCGCCACGCCTTCCTGCGAGCCGCGCGGCTGGCCTGGTCACAGGGCGCCCCCAAGCGCTACGGCGCGGCCCTGATGGCCCTCGCCAGCACCTTGGGGCTGGTCACCCGGCTGCGCTCGGGCAGCTGATCCGACCCTACATGCGCTCCAAGCGCTGTACGCCCACCAGCCCCATGCCGTGTCCCAGCACGCGGGCCGCGGCCTCGACCAGGGCCAGGCGACTGGCCCGCTCCGCCGGCTCGGCTCGCAGCACGGGCACCTGGTAGTAGAAGCGGTTGAAGCTGCCCGCGAGGCCGAAGAGATAGTCACAGAGCATGTTGGGGCGCCGGGCGGCCAGGGCTGTCGCCAGGGCCTCCGGGTAGCGGAGCAGCGCCACGCAGAGCTCGCGCTCGGCAGGCTCTGCCAAGACCACGCTGCCCAGCTCGGGGGCCTCGATCTCCGCCTTGCGCTGGATGCTGCGGCAGCGCGCGTAGGAGTACATCAGGAAGGGCGCCGTGTTGCCCTCCAGCGCCAGC
>CAZHIK010000797.1:0-4632 GCA_964532635.1 uncultured Enterobacterales bacterium | reverse complement strand
CAGCGATGATGGATCGCGGCTCTGCCGACGGGAGTGGAATATGCGGACACCCTCTAAGTTCCGACCGATGAAGATGCGGCCGCCCGCGGTTGCGCGCGCTGCCCGACGGGGGTAGACACGTCCCATGCAGCAGCTACCCGCCGACATCCTCGAGATCGTCAACGCCCGGCTGAGCGGCTTCAACGAGGCCATCGGATTGGTCTTCACCCGGGCCACCCCCGAGGAGTTCGCCGCCGAGCTCACGGTCGACGGTCGGCACCTCCAGCCCTACGGCCTGGTGCACGGCGGCGTGTACGCCTCGATGGTCGAGACGGTCTGCAGCGTGGGCGCGGCGATCAACGTCTACTTCGACGGCAAGAGCGCGGTGGGGCTGGACAACAGCACCTCGTTCCTGCGGGCCGTGCGGGAGGGCACCCTGCGCTGTAGCGCCTCGCCGGTCTACCAGGGGCGGCGCTCCCAGGTCTGGGAAGCCCGGATCCACGACGACCGGGACCGGCTCGTGGCCACCGGCCGCGTCCGTCTGCTGGTCCTCGAGTCCGGCGCCGTCGCCGACGGCGAGCTCGTGAAGCTGATGAGCTGACCGCGAGGGTCCCCTACAGCCCGTGCCGCCGGTTGCGCACGTGGAGCGTGATCATCGTGGTCGTCAGCAGCACGATGGTCATTGCCGCCAGGACCGAACAGAGCAGGGTGAACGGCAGGCCCGTGTCCAGGGGATCGGGCTCGGTCTTGAAGCCGAGCAGGTAGAGGATGCCGTGCATCGCCGTGGGCGCCTGCTCGTAGCTGGCCGCTCCGGACTTGTAGAGTTCGTCGCCGGTGGTCAGCAGCGCGTTGAACGACCAGCGCGTGACCGTGCAGTAGGACAGCCAGCCGGCCAGCGTCGGCATCTCCTTGACGTAGACGATCAGCCCGCCGAACACGATCTGGGGGATCAGGATCAGCGGCAGGGTTCCCACCGCGGCCTCGGAAGAGGAGAACAGGGACGACACCTGCAGCCCCAGGGCGATCCCGACCGACGCCGTCAGCAGGGTCACCAGGTACAGCGACAACGGATTGAAGCCGTAGTCGTGGAGCTTCAGCGAGGGGTAGAGGATGCCCACCAGCAGGAAACACTGCAGGGCGCAGATGCCCAGCAGGATCACGTAGCGGGAGCCGACGTAGGGCGTGAAGCGCAGGCCGGCCCGGCGCTCGCGGCGGATGATCGGCAGCTCGGAGATCACCTCCCGCACCGCGGCCGAGCAGCCGAACCAGAGCGTCGCCAGCGACATGATGAACAGCGCCGACGGATCGACCTTGGGGAACACGATCGCCATGATCGCCGCCAGGATCGGCGCCTGCAGCAGCAGGATCGCCATCCCTCCGCGGTCCCGCTGCTTGACCCGGGTGTAGCGTGCGGCCAGGAAACGTAGCTGCCGCAGCCAGCGGGTGCTCCCCGAGCGCCGCGCCGGCGATCGCGCCGTCCCCTGGCTCACCGGTCCTACCCCCAGCACCTTCTCCCGGGTCCGTACGTACTGGCGGAAGTACTCGGAGTGCAGGTAGCTGTCCGAGATCTCGGTCTGGTCGGCGTGGTGGATCGCGTCGAAGACCTCGTCCAGTCGCTCGACCTTGAAGTGCTTGCAGGCGTCGGCCGGCGGGCCGAAGAAGGCCTGGCGGCCGTCCTCGGTCAGCACCAGCACCTGGTCCACCATGTCGACCACCTGGGGGCTCAGGTCGTGGGTGACCAGGAAGATGATCCGCCCGCGGTCCGAGAGCTTGCGGACCAGCGAGACGATCTCGCGCGAGCTGTGGGGGTCGAGGCCCGACGTGGGCTCGTCCAGGAAGAGGATGTGGGTCGACTGGGTCAGCAGCTCCTGGCCCAGGTTGACCCGCTTGCGCTGGCCCCCCGAGATGCCGCGCCGTGTCGCGTCGCCGATCACGCTGTTGCGGATGCCGCGGATGTCCAGCTCCCGCAGCACCCGGTTGACCTGGCGGGCGACCTCCATGTTCCCGAGGTCGGGGGCCAGCCGCAGCCGAGCCGAGTACCACAGGGACTCGCCCACGGTCAGCAGCGGGTGGACGATGTCCTCCTGGGGCACCTCGCCCACCAGGTGGCGATTGGCCTGGAGCAGGGGCAGGAAGGGATCGCCGTCCAGCAACACGTCCCCGCTGTCGAAGGGTCGGACCCCGGAGATGGACGAGAGCAGGGTCGTCTTGCCGCTGCCAGAGGGCCCCACGAGCGCCACCAGCTCGCCGGCGAACACCGTGAACGAGATACCCTCGACGATGGTCTTGCGGCCCACGGGCGTGGGGATCGACACCACCAGGTCGCGGACGGTCAGCGCCGAGGCGGCGGTGGACGAGAAGACGTGGAGCTCGCCCCGGTCCAGCACCAGCCGCAGCCAGAACCGGCCGATGCGTACGCGGTCCGCCGCCCCCAGCTTCTCCCGGTCGATCTGGCGGTCCTCGAGGTAGATCCGGCTCTCCCGCGACACCGGTTCGATCCACCAGTCGTCCCCCCGCCGGATCAGGGTGGCGTGGTGGGCCGCCAGCTGGGCATCGTCCAGCTGGATCTCGCAGGTGCGGGCGCGGCCGATGCGGAGGCGGCGTCCGGCCAGGGGAAACACCAGATCCCCCCGCGCCGCCGCCGGTGTCCAGCGCTGGCGGAAACGGGCGAACAGGGTCGGATCGACCTGGAGCGCGCCGGCCACGTCCTCGAGGTGGGACAGCTCCTCCTCGGAGATCGAGCCCTCGGCGGTGGCCACGCCGAACAGACCGTCCAGCACCAGCAGGGCCGAACCCAGGTCGTAGCGACGGGCGAACTCGGCCCCGGCCTCGGCCGACTCCTGGGGGGTGACCTGGCGGGTGCGGTTGTCGAGGCAGACGTCGATGGCGAGGTCGATGGCCTCGTCACCCAGGCCGGTCCAGGTGTCCAGGGCGTCGACCATCGCCGAGCGTTCCGACGGGCGCAGGTCCCGGTCGGCCAGAGCGATGTCGAGCATCAGGCTGGTGAACCGCACCGCGAACTCCGCGGCGCGAACGTCCAGCCTCATGCCGCGCTCGGCGGTCTGTTCGAGGAGCTCGTCTACGAGCGGGGTTTGGTCCATCGGGGCCAGTCGGCGGCCGACTATTCGTACAGCTGGACGTAGCCCACGGAGCCGGGCTTGGCGTCACCGGTGTCCAGCAGCTTGAGCACCAGGTAGTAGGTGCCGGTGGTCTCGGGCTTGATCGACAGCGACGGGCCGCGATCGACCTCGGTCTGGGCCTGCACCAGCTTGCCGGTCTGGTCGTAGAGATGGGCGTCCAGATCGGTGACGTTGGGTCCGGCGCAGGTGTGCATCTGGTAGCTGTTGCCGGCGAACAGGGTGAAGCTGTAGACAGCCTCCTTCATCAACAGCAGCGTCTTGAGGTCCGACGAGACCTGGCGCAACCCCTCGGGCATCTTCTCGGTGGCGATCAGCGTCAGGCAGGCTCCCACCTCGGCCTCGTCGTCCGCCACCGCCGGCGAGGCGACGAGTACCAGGGGCAACGCGATCAGCAGCGTGGCAACGATTCGCTTCATGACGACCTCCCGTCCGCCGCTCACAGCTTGCCCAGCAGCTCGCCGGTGAGCTTCTCGATGGCCTGGACGTCCTCGACCGCGAGGGTGTCCTTCTTGGTGATGTCGTGGATCTGCTCGAGGGTGCCCCGGGCCAGGGTGTTGATGTCCGACACCTCGCCCTCGCCCACCTTGAGCTGCTGGAGGAAGTAGTGGACCACGTCCGGCTGGCGCAGCAGGTTCGGGGCGCTCCCCCTCTCCTCGGCCGCGAGCACGGTGGAGGCCAGCAGGTGGGTCCCCTCGAGCCAGCTTCCCGCCTGGACCAGGGGCACCACCTGGGGGCCGGCCTCCATCGCCAGCTCGCCGTAGGCCGCCTCCCGCATCTCCTCGACCTGGAGCCACAGCTCCTGGCGCGAGACCGCGTCGGCCTTCACGTGGTCGATGATCTGTCCCAGGGTCGTGTCGATGTCGGAGCCGGCGCCGATGGTCGCCAGCCCGGTCCGCAGCTGGCCCAGGTCCTTGAGCAGGACGTCCTTCTCCGAGTCGGTCAGGGTCAGCACCATGTCGGCCAGCACGATGCCGGTGCGCATGGCGATCGCCTCGGTGTCTTCCCCCTCGAGGGCCAGGTTGCGGCGCTTGAGCTGGGCGGCGAACTTGACGTCCACGCCCGCGTGGAGCATCGCCTCCTGCAGCTCGGTGGGGGAGGCCACCAGCGAGGTGTTGATGGCCACCTCCGACAGGTCGGAGCGGGTCTCGGGGGGTGCCGGCTTGGTCGACTCGGGGGTCGCGTTCTCCGCGTCCGCCGCGTCGTCCTCGGCCGGGCAGGCGATCAGCAGCAGCCCGAGCATCGCCGGCAACGCGAGCCAGATCGACCGCATCGTCCATCGATTGTTCATCAGCTTCCTCCACGACAGAGCAAGAATGGATCCATCCCCACCGGGGGGCTCGAACGTCGGTGGAACCCACCGGGGAACGGATCGTACCAGAGACGGACGCTTCGCGGAACGAGGCCGCGGTGCTTCTATGCCGCCTTGCCGCCGCTGCGCGCCGCGGCGCGCTTCTCGTAGAACTCGTCCTCCTCCTGGCACTTCTCCTCGCTCTTGAGGTTGCGGTACCAGAAG
>CAZHIK010000796.1:0-4645 GCA_964532635.1 uncultured Enterobacterales bacterium | reverse complement strand
CGCCGCTATCCAGCTGCTCGATGCTGCCAGGCAGGGCACCGAAGGAGTCCCAGTCGTCGCCCAGGTCGAAGACCGGGCTGGATCCGCTGCGGGACCAGCTGACGCCGTCGCTGGAGGTCGCGCGCCCGATGCGCACCAGGCCCTCGCCGTGGCCGGCGTAGAGCATCACCCAGGTGCCGTCGCCGTCCTGGAAGACCACCGGAGAGGACACACCCTCGGCCTCGAATGCCGCATCACCCGCCTCGAGGGCCGGGGTGGCGATGGGATCCAGGCGCTCGCCGTCCCAGCTGGCCACACCGATGGAAGGCTGACCCGAAGCGTCGTTCATGTCGAGGAAGGCCAGGCCGAGCTCGGGAACGTAGGAGGAGACCGCCACGCCGTTGGCTCCAGCACTGCCGACATCGGAGGTGTCGAGCAGCTGGCCGGCCACCAGGCGCAGGGCGAAGCCGTACTGGCTCGACTGGATGGTGTTGCCGGCCCGAGCGTGGAGCAGGGTGGGCCCACTCTGTTCGCCCTCGATGCGGAAGGCGCCGTACTCTTCGTAGCTGGTCGCGATGCCCGGAGGCTCCTCGGAGCTCCAGCCCACCCGCCCGGGGTAGCCGAGGGTGGTGCCAGCAGGGCTCCAGTCGGTGCCGTCGTCGCTCCAGGCCGTGGCCACGGTCCAGGGGCCGCGCGGTCCACGGTGGGCGTACCACATCAGGAAGCCGCGTTCGGTCTGGACCACGCGGGGCACCGCGCAGTCGCCATCGACCTCGAGCACCGGTTCCTCGCTGGGCACCCACACGCCATCGAGCTCGCTGGCAGTGGCGTGGCCGACGGTCCAGCGCTCGCCGTCGAAGGCGCTGTAGTACATGCGCCAGCTGCTGAGGCTGTCGTCCCACAGCACCAAGGGGTCCCGCTGGGCAACCGCGTCGTGTTCGCCTGCCGCCGGCAAGATGGGCTCATCATCCACGCGCTCGAAGTCGTCGTAGCCGGTGAGCGAGGCGGCCAGGCCGATGCCGGTGACGCCATCGTAGGTGCCGCTGTAGAACAGCCAGGTGTAGCCATCATCGCGCAGGGCCGACGGGCTGCCGAGGCTGGCATCCCAGGCGTCTTCGACACCCTCGAGCAGTGGCTCGGCGTCGAAGAACCAGTCGGCCAGGAAGTCGGCGGGCGACGCACCACGGATGGTGTCGTCGCTGGCGAAGAGCATGCGCGGCCCGAGCGTGGGCGAGTCGTAGAAGTAGGGCTGCTGGATCCGGGAGACCTCACCGTCGCTGCCGTCTGGGTGCAGCTCCACGCCGTAGTGGCCCTGGGACCACTCATTCTGGCCGCCGCTGGTCCAGCGCTCGAGACCGGCGCCGTCGGGGAGCCAGAGCTGGTAGGTGCCCTCGATGTAGGTGACCCGCCAGGTCTCGTCGATCAGGGTGTCGCGGTCGATGATGTCGAGGGCGGAGAACGCCGCGGCGGAGCCGGAGCTGTCGGCGTCGTAGAAGCGCCCGCCCCCGACGCGTGCGGAGCCTGCCGCGTCCACCAGCTCGATGGGGCTGGCCAGGGCGTCCACCACCGAGACGGTGTGGCTGGTGCGGTTTCCGACGTAGAGGTAGCCGGTGGCGTCGTCGTAGGCGGTGGGGAAGGGATCCGACTGGACCTCGAGGCTGGTGGCACCATCGGCGGCCACCGGCGCAGCGAAGGCTGCCATGGGGTCGGACACGTCGAGAACGTGCAGCTGGTCGAAGACCTCGCGGGTGTTCTCTCCTTCGGAGTAGCGCACCGGAACAGCCAGCAGCTCCCGCTCGGGGATCTCGGCAAGGGTGCCCGGGAAGTGGGGCAGCTCCACCGCCGTGGCGGTCAGATCGCCCATCAGGTTGCGCTGCTGGTCCATGTCGAGGGAAGACCAGTCGACGATGCTCACACTGCCGCTGTCGAAGTCACGGAAGGCGTTGGCGTTGCTCACCGCCAGGTACAGGGCCCCATCGCGCTCGATGAACGCCAGGTCGGAGGGCGTGGCCAGGCAGGTTCCGATGCCGATCTGGCCGTACTCGTAGACCCCATCCGGGTACGCCGCACAGCTGCCAAGGTAGGGCGAGGGCTGCTCGCGCAGGCAGCCCGCCAGGGCGAGGGAAAGGGCGACGATGACGGCGTGTCGATGCACGTCTCCTCCTGGACCCCGCAGCGAGGGGCGGCAGCCCCTATCACCGGACCCGGCCGGGTTCAATGCGCCGGAGCACCCTGGTATTCCCACCACGAGCCGATCAGCCTCGAAGAGGCTCGGCTCCTCCCCCGCCCACCAGGGAGAACTGCCAGCAGCGCAGGGCCAGGGGGAAGCGCGCACCATAGGCCTGGGCGAGGTACTCCGACAGCCCCTGAGTGGCCGCCCGACGCACCAGCGCGAGCACGCAGCCCCCAAAGCCGCCCCCCACCATGCGGGCTCCCGCGCAGCCGCGCCAGGCGTCGCAGAGCTCGGCCAGGACGTCCAGCTCGGCGCAGCTCACCTGGTAGTCGTCGCGCAGGCTGGCGTGGGAGGCCCGCAACAGCGCGCCCGCAGTATGAGCGTCCCCGGAAACCAGGGCCGCCCTCATGTCGAGCACGCGTCGATTCTCACCGAGCACGTGGGCCAGGCGACGGGCCACGCCACCGCAGCCCAGCTCCTCCAGCACGGCCAGGTGCCAACGCTGGAGCCCGCGGAATCCGACCAGATCGGGATCGAAGCGCTGGGCAGCAGCGAGCCCTCGGGAGCACTCCTGGACTCGGTCACGGTAGGTCGATGCCGCCAGCTCCCGTCGCACCCCCGAGTCCACAACCACCCAGCACCACCCCGGCAGCTCGGCCGAGAACCAGCGCAACTCCAGGGAGGCGAAGTCCACCTCCAAGATACGCTCGGGCCGGGAGAGCTGGGAGGCGATCTGATCGAGCAGGCCCGAGGCCAGCCCCAGGTGGCGATGCTCCACCCGCTGGCCGATGCGGGCCAGATCGAGATCCGGGATCTCGGCACCCCACGCCGCTCGCAGGGCATTGAGCCAGGCCATCTCCACCGCGGCGGAGGATGAAAGCCCTGCACCGAGGGGAACATCACCGGCTACCACGGCCTGCAGCCCCCCCGGTGGAGGGTGGCACGCCGCCAGCTCGACGATGCACCCGCGGGCGAAGCGCTGCCAGGAGGGAGCATCGGGCGGCAGCTCGGCGCCCAGCTCGCTTCGCCACTCGCCGCCGTAGTCCTCGCTGCGCACCAGCAGCTTGCGGTCCCGGCGAAGCCCCACGGCCACAACGACCCAGCGGTCGATGGCGGCGGGCATGGCGAGCCCTTCGTTGTAGTCGGTGTGCTCGCCGATCAGGTTGATCCTGCCCGGTCCCCATCCCACCCAGCCGGGGGCGGCACCGAAGCGCCTGCGGTAGGCCGACACCGCCCGCTCGATGCGCGGCTGGAGGGCTGGGCTGCGCTCAGCCACCCCGAGCCTCGAGCCAGCGCTCGGCCATGGCCACGTCGTCGAGGGTGTTCAGGCCCGTGAGCTCAGCGGCATCGTCCACAGGCACCGCCCGCATCTGCAGGCCGTGGGCGTGGAAGCTCCGGGTGATGTCGGTGAGGTAGCGCTCGCCGGTGAGCGGGTGGACGGGCACGGAGGCGAGGTGGGCCCACAGGGCCCGGGCATCGAAGACGTAGTGGGAGGTGAGCAGCTCTCGCACCAGGCGCTGATCGTCGTCGCAGTCGCGCTCCTCGACGCAGTACAGCACTCGCCCGCTGCCGTCGCGGATCACCCGCGCGTAGGGCGGCGGTGGCTCGTAGGTGGCCGTGAAGAAGGTGCAGGCCGCGCCGGTGCTGGCGTGGCGCTCCAGCAGGCCGCGGATGGTCTCGGGCTGCAGCAGGGGGCTGTCCCCCACGGTGACCAGCACGTGCTCGAAGCGACCCTCGAGCTGGTCGCGGGCCATCTCCACGGCGTGGGCCATGCCCAGCTGTTGCTGCTGGAGCACATAGTCGTAGCGGGGCCCCAGGGCCTCGCGGACCTCGTCAGCGCGGTGGCCGACCACGAAGCACAGCCGCTCGACTCCCGCGGCCTCGAGGTTGTCGGCCAGGCGCTGGGCGATGGCCCGCCCCGCCAGGGGAACCAGTACCTTGGGCAGGGGGCTCTTCATGCGGGTGCCTCGACCCGCTGCGAGGATCAGGGCGACGATGCCAGGCATGGTGGCTCCAAGAAGAGACGATCAATAGGGCGCGTCGGAGCGTTCGCGCACGATGTGTCGATAGGCCTTGGCGCCTTCGCGCAGGGTGCGCTTCTGGTTCTGGAAGTCGATGTGCACCAGCCCGAAGCGTTGGTGGTAGCCCTCGGCCCACTCGAAGTTGTCGGTCAGGGACCAGTAGTAGAATCCCTGGACGTCGACACCCTCGACCCGCGCGCGGTGCAGGGCGTAAAGGTAGCGCCGGATGAAGACGTCCCGGGTGCCATCGGTGGCGTCCGGGGCTCCGTTTTCGGTGACGTACACGGGCTTGCCCAGGGCGGCTGCGCTGCGCAAGGCCCGCAGGAAGCCTTCCGGGTACATGGCGTAGTGGAAGTCGGTGGGGATCTCGTCTGGCCGGTGTGTGAGCTTCACAGGCTCGGCTCGATCGCGCTGGATCCTGATGTGGGCGTGGGAGTAGTAGTTGAGCCCGAAGAAATCGAAGGAGCCGCGG